>NZ_CBFHAZ010000040.1:0-50308 GCF_965653655.1 Pseudomonas onubensis
AAGGAAGGAAAGTATTAATATCACGCATAAGAACGCCGGTTTGTTAGATGTGTTTGCTCGCACGAACATCATCAACCAAATCGGCGTTCTTGTTTCTGTGTTTCCCGGGATTCCGTGAAGAACCTTTTTTTTGTGGCTGGCGATTACATCAGTCGATGTATTCGAAGACCTTCACGATCTTCTGCACACCGGACACGCCCTGAACCAGGTTGGCCGCACGGGTGGCTTCCGCCTGGGTCAGCAGGCCCATCATGTAGACGATGCCATTATCGGTGACGATCTTGATGCGCGAGCCGGGTACACCACTGTCGGTAAGCATCTGCGCCTTGATCTTGGTGGTCAGCAACGCATCGTTGCTGATGGCCAGCAGCGTGATCGGGTCCATGACCTGCAGCTCGTTGTGGACCTTCTTGACCCGCTGAACCGTCGAGGCGGCTTGTTCGGCCTGGGCCTTGAGATCAGCTCGCGGCGTCTGCCCGGCCAGCAGCACCACGCCGTTGAAGCTGGTGACCACAATGCGCGAGGCACCGTTGCCCAGGTCGGTAGCGGCCTTGGCGACGTTGACCTTGACCTTGGTTTCGATCAGCGAGTCGTCGATGGTGCTGCCGAAAGTGCGTGTGCCCCGGTCATCCTGAATGGGTGTGTCACGTGTCGCAGTGATTGCCGTGCTGCAGCCGCTGATGGCGAGGCACAGCGTAATGGCCAAAAGGCTGAGGCGGTTAACGGTCATTCTTCACTCCCGAACAATTGGCTGTCGATCAGATCGCACAGGCAGTGGATCGCCAGCAGGTGGACTTCTTGAATGCGTGCAGTGACGTTGGCCGGGACACGGATCTCCACGTCCTCAGGCAATAACAGCGAGGCCATGCCGCCGCCGTCGCGCCCGGTCAAGGCTACGACAATCATTTCGCGGTCATGTGCGGCCTGGATCGCTTGAATAATGTTCGCCGAGTTGCCGCTGGTGGAAATCGCCAGCAACACGTCGCCGGGTTGGCCCAGGGCGCGAATCTGCTTGGAGAAGATTTCGTTGTAACTGTAGTCGTTGGCGATCGAGGTGATCGTCGACGAGTCGGTGGTCAGGGCGATGGCCGGCAGGCTCGGGCGCTCGCGCTCGAAGCGGTTGAGCAGCTCGGAGGAAAAGTGCTGGGCATCACCGGCCGAACCGCCGTTGCCGCACGAAAGCATTTTGCCCTCGTTGAGCAAGGCATTGACCATGACCTGACTGGCTTGCTCGATGTGCGGTGCAAGTACGTCCATCGCCTGTTGCTTGGTGTCGATGCTGGCCTGGAAAAGCTGGCGAATTCGGGATTGCATGTCCATCTGTGTGACCTTAAGTAGCGCGGCTGTTCGGCACAGAAATGTGCAGCCCGCAAAGCAAAGAGCAAAAGTGTGTGGTGAAGATATCCGGGCATTCAGCTGTCGAAGGCATTCTTGAGCCAGTTCAAATCAGCTGGGCCTGCCGGTGTGCTTTCCATGGCAACCACATCGAAACGGCAGGGGCTGTCAGCCCAGCGATGCTCTTTTTGCAGGAAAAACTGCGCGGCGAGTATCAGCTTCTGACGCTTGCGCCCGTCGATACTGGCGAGCGCGCCACCCCATTGTGCGTGTTTTCTGTAGCGGACTTCGACGAATACTACTGTATCGCCGTCAAGCATGACCAGATCAAGCTCACCGCGTTTACATAACCAGTTCTGCGCCAGAAGGCGCAGACCCTGTTGTTGCAGATAGTTCAGAGCTTGCAGTTCGGCGTCCTTGCCGCTTTGTGCGCTGGACCGCTCGGGCATCAGCGCGGGGTGTCCGGCAGGCGTTGAATCTCGCCACCGACGAACTTCGCCCATGGCATCTGGCGGTCGACACGCTGGTAGGCGCCGATGCCCAGGTTGCCCGACAGGCCGTCGACGCGGGTGTCTGGCAGTGCCTTGAGTTGGCCCAGGCGCGGTGCCAGGCGGTAGGCATCCACACCCATCGCATACAGGCGGCCAAGGCTGCCATTGGCCTGTGGCCATTGCGCGGCAACCTGGTTGCGCAGCGGGTCGGTGGTGTTAAGCAGCCATGGGGTTTCGCAGAACATCACGTTAGTCATGTCCAGGTACTGGTTTTTGTCGCCGCTGGCGCTGAACACATGGGACGTCGCATACACAGGCACATCACCGGCGTACTGGAAGTTCAGTGTCGGCTTGATCTGCTGGGCCAGTTGCGGGGTTACAGCCAGGAAGATGAACTCGATGTCCTGGCGGCGCGAAGGTTGCGCGGCGACGTCGGTGCCGACCGTGCTTTGCAGGCTCTTGGCGCGGCCTTCGCTTTTACGCAGTTGGAACAGGTCGGCAATCTGCTGGGCGAGGGCGACCGGCTGATCAACGTACTCGACGCCCACCACGGTGCCGCCATTGGCTTCCCAGTCCTGACGGAAGGCTTTATAAACACGCTCGCCCCATTCACCACGCGGCACCATGGCGGCGGCGCGGTGCAGGCCGTCGGCACGGGCGCGGCGCGAGACTTCGCGGGCTTCGTCTTCAGCGGCCAGGCCGAACTGGAACAGTTGCGGCGGGTTTTCGTTAAGTTCGCTGTAGTTGAGGCCCAGGGTGGTGATCGGCAATTGCCCGCGGGAGGCGAGCTGCTTGACCAAGGGTTTCTCCAGCGGGCCGACCACCAGTTGCACGCCGGCGGCCTGGGCCTTGGCGTAGAAGTCGTCGAGGGAGGTCAGGCGCGAGCTGTCATAGAACTCGATGACCGGCGGTTTCTGCCCGGCCTGTTCAGCCTGGAAGTGCGCGGCCATGAAACCTTCACGCAGTGCCTTGCCGACCGCCGCCAACGGGCCTTCCTGCGGCAGCAGCAACGCGATTTTGGTCAATGGCTGGCTGGCCAGCTCCTTGAGCTTGGTCAGCGGGGTCGGCAGGTCGATTGCCGCCGGGTGGCCTGGGTTCTGCGCGCGCCAGGTATCAATGGCGGCTTGCTGTTGTTCCAGGGTGCCGGCGCCTTTGATCGCCTGGGCCAGGGTGATCCAGCCGTCGAGGGTCGGGTTGCCGCTGGCTTGCAGTTGCTCAGCAGGCAGTGCGGCGACCAGCGCCCAGATGGCTTCGTGGTTGCTCTTGGCGGCATCACCCGTCAGCAAGGGGGCCATGGCGACCCGCTCACGCGCGGCAGCCAGGGTCTGGCCATCGGCTTCATAGGCGCGCGCATGCACGGTGCCGGTACGCACCTGCTGGTCAGTCGGCAGCTCCTTCAGGCTTTGCAGGCTGGGGTGGTTCAGGGCAGCGAGCGCAGCTTTGGGCTGGTTGCGCGCCATGGCCAGTTCCGCGGACAGGGTGCTGGCAAAGACTTGTGCGGCCGGCTTCAGGACATCCAGGGGCACCTGCGCAAGAATCTGCGCCGAGCGGCCAGGGTTGTTCTGGTGGTAGGCCAGGTCTGCCGCACTCAGGCGCAACATCGCGGCCTTTTCTGGCGTACTGGCGTTGGTGGCCTGTTCGAGCAGTTGCTCGATACTGGCATCTGGGGTCCGAGGGAGGTCGCCAAGGCTGGACGAGGGCGAGCTGGCGCACGCGGCCAGTAAGGCAGCGAGGCAGAGGGCGGAGAGCAGCCGCAGGCAAGCGATCATGTAAGTGTTCCTGATACCGATCAAATTAGCGTGGAATTGTACCCAAGCACTGGCCCAGGCGCGATGTTACTGGCGTGAAACCATCGATTTAGGTCGTGTAAATGTTGCGAACCGGCGTCGATGGCCGAACCCGAGGGCATATTATCGAGGCGCCTACGCGCTACAATGCGACTTTTCCTAACCATCGAGGTGTGCGTTTTGACTGCTCCAGGTCCTTTGAATTCCACTGCAGGCTCGCTTTTTGTCGTGGCGACGCCCATTGGCAACCTGGACGACATCAGTGCTCGAGCGCTGAAAGTGTTGCGCGACGTAAAATTGGTCGCGGCCGAAGACACACGGCACTCCCAGCGCTTGATGCAGCATTTTGGTATCAGCACGCCATTAGCTGCGTGCCATGAGCATAACGAGCGCGAGGAGGGCAGCCGTTTCATCACGCGTTTGCTGGCGGGCGACGACGTGGCGTTGATCTCGGATGCTGGTACCCCGTTGATTTCCGATCCCGGCTACCACCTGGTCCGCCAGGCGCGTGCCGCTGGTATCAATGTAGTGCCAGTTCCGGGAGCGTGCGCGCTGATTGCGGCATTATCGGCTGCCGGCTTGCCGTCTGACCGTTTTATTTTCGAAGGTTTCCTGCCCGCCAAGGCGGTTGGGCGCCGTGCGCGCCTGCAAGCCTTAAAGGAAGAGCCGCGCACCTTGATCTTTTACGAGGCGCCGCATCGCATTCTGGAATGTCTGCAAGACATGGAGTTGGTGTTCGGCGGTGAACGCCTGGCGCTGTTGGCGCGGGAGCTGACCAAGACCTTCGAAACCCTCAAGGGCTTGCCGCTGGAAGAGCTGCGGGCGTTCGTCGAGGGCGACAGTAACCAGCAGCGCGGTGAGTGTGTGGTGCTGGTGGCAGGCTGGACCGCGCCGGAAAATGAAGACGCGGTGGGCAGCGAGGCGATGCGCATCCTGGATCTGCTGCTTAAGGAAATGCCGCTTAAGCGTGCGGCAGCCCTCGCGGCTGAAATTACCGGCTTGCGCAAGAATGTGTTGTATCAAGTTGCGCTGGATAAGCAGAAGGCCGAATAGTTCCTGGGTTAAACCGGTCTTCCGTCTGAACGTGATGGCATTGCTGCACTTTTAATACTTGTCCTGAAGCCGCCGTGCCGTTAACCTGCGCGGCGGAGAGTCGATTGGACAGTCGCTGCCCTCTATGAAAATTAGGGGGGGGAGGAAAGTCCGGGCTCCATAGGGCGAAGTGCCAGGTAATGCCTGGGAGGCGTGAGCCTACGGAAAGTGCCACAGAAAATAACCGCCTAAGCACTTCGGTGCCGGTAAGGGTGAAAAGGTGCGGTAAGAGCGCACCGCACGTCTGGCAACAGTTCGTGGCTAGGTAAACCCCACTTGGAGCAAGACCAAATAGGGTCCCAAGGCGTGGCCCGCGCTGGGACCGGGTAGGTTGCTAAAGATGTCCAGTGATGGCCATCGTAGACGAATGACTGTTCAAGACAGAACCCGGCTTACAGATCGACTCTCCACCTTTTTTCCTTCTGTCCGAATCTCGTACAGAAACCTGGTAGTAACGCAAGAATCCCTCCCTGCCAAATCATTGGCAGATGCATCTTCGTAATACCAAAAAAATCTTACTCTTAATAAATCACTTTAACTTTAAGCCATAGCTCCATGAGCTATTTGCGGTTGTTGAGTCAAAAACATCGCTGAACTCGCGTTTCTCCTCCTTTTACGTTCCTAAATCTCCGTTCTGTAAGGCTTTTCCTTGAATCCGCGCCTTGACGGTGTGGTGGGCGCATTCCTATAGTGTGCGCAAGTGGCGGAAAGTGGCACAAAGTGGGTTTTTTGAACGTAAAACGCTAAAATTTGGAGAAACGCATCTGTGTTTCGCGGAGCTAACGCTATCAGTCTCGATGCAAAAGGCCGTCTCGCCATGCCGAGCCGGTATCGTGACGAGCTCATTTCGCGAAGTTCAGGCCAGTTAATCATCACGATTGACGCCGTTGACCCTTGTTTGTGTGTTTACCCCCTCGATGAGTGGGAGTTGATCGAAACCAAGTTGCGCGCTCTGCCTTCATTGCGAGAAGAAAACCGCCGCCTGCAGCGTCTGCTGATTGGTAATGCCGTCGACCTTGAGCTCGATGGCAGTGGTCGTTTCCTGGTGCCGCCGCGCTTGCGCGAGTACGCCAAGCTGGATAAGCGCGCAATGCTGGTGGGCCAACTGAACAAGTTCCAATTGTGGGACGAAGATGCCTGGGATGCTGTTTCTGCAGCAGACCTGGCTGCTATTCAACAACCGGGCGCTATGCCTGATGAACTGCGTGATTTGATCCTGTGACTATTGATAGCGGCTTTAACCACATCACCGTACTGCTTGACGAAGCCGTTGAGGCTCTCGCCGTACGCGCGGATGGCTGCTATGTGGATGGCACCTTCGGCAGGGGTGGGCACAGTCGGTTGATCCTCAGCCAGCTCGGCTCCGACGGCAAACTCCTTGGGTTCGACAAAGACCCTCAAGCGATTGCCACCGGGCAAGCGCTAGCGGCCGAAGACGGCCGCTTTGTCGTTGTGCAGCGCAGCTTTGCCGAGCTGGGTGCCGAAGTCGCCGAGCGCGGCATGGCAGGCAAGGTGGCCGGGGTTTTGCTCGACCTGGGCGTGTCCTCGCCACAGCTTGACGACCCGGAGCGCGGCTTCAGTTTCATGAACGACGGCCCGCTCGACATGCGCATGGACCCGACCCGTGGCATCAGCGCTGCGCAGTTCATCGCCACTGCGCCCCATGAAGAAATCACCCGCGTGTTCAAGGAGTACGGCGAAGAACGCTTCGCCGGCCGCATGGCGCGTGCCGTGGTTGAGCGCCGTGAAATCCAGCCGTTCGAGCGCACCGCCGACTTGGCTGAAGTGCTCAAGGTTGCCAACCCTGCGTGGGAAAAGGGCAAGAACCCGGCAACCCGTGCGTTCCAGGGCCTGCGTATTCACGTCAATAACGAATTGGGTGATCTGGAAGCCGGTCTTGAAGCCGCTCTGGACGCCCTGGAAGTGGGTGGTCGCCTGGTGGTGATCAGCTTCCACTCCCTGGAAGACCGCATCGTCAAACTGTTCATGCGTCGTCTGGTCAAGGGCGAGTCCGACAACCTGCCGCGCAACCTGCCGGTACGTTTCGAAGCCTTTGTGCCGAAAATCAAAATCCATGGCAAAGCGCAGTTCGCTTCCGAAGCTGAACTCAAGGCCAACCCACGTTCCCGTAGCGCCGTCATGCGCGTCGCGGAGAAGTTGCGGTGAGCAAGCTTTTCGCCAAGCCCCTCCCGGGCGGCAGCTTCTTTATGTTGCTGCTGTTTATCGGCGTGCTGGTGTCCGCGATTGCGGTGTCCTACAGCGCCCACTACAACCGCCAATTGCTCAACACCCTGTACGGGGAGTTGAGCGTGCGTGATAAAGCGCAGGCGGAATGGGGCCGGTTGATCCTTGAGCAAAGCACCTGGACGGCCCATAGCCGTATCGAAGTGCTGGCCACCGAACAGCTGAAAATGCACATTCCGGGCGCGGCCGAAGTTCGCATGGTGGCGCCATGATGAAACTCGAAGGCGCACTCTACCCGTGGCGCTTCCGCCTGATGCTGGGCTTGCTGGCATTGATGGTGAGCGCGATTGCCTGGCGGATCATCGACCTGCAAGTAGTCGACCGTGACTTCCTGATCGGTCAGGGCGACGCCCGTAGCCTGCGGCACATCCCGATTCCTGCGCACCGTGGTCTGATCACCGACCGCAATGGCGAGCCCCTGGCCGTGAGTACGCCGGTGACCACCTTGTGGGCCAACGCCAAGGAACTGCAAACCGCCAAGGAAAAATGGCCGGAACTCGCCGCCGCCCTGGGCCAGGACCCTAAAGCCTTGAGCGAGCGCCTGGAAGCCCAGGCCAACAAAGAATTCATCTATCTGGTCCGTGGGCTGACGCCTGAGCAGGGCCAGCAAGTGCTCGACCTTAAAGTCCCCGGTGTTTATGGCATCGAGGAGTTCCGTCGTTTCTACCCGGCCGGTGAAACCACCGCGCATATGGTTGGCTTTACCGACATCGATGACCACGGCCGTGAAGGTGTGGAGTTGGCCTACGACGAATGGCTGGCCGGGGTGCCGGGCAAACGGCAGGTCATCAAGGATCGGCGCGGCAGACTGATCAAAGATGTCCAGGTGACCAAAAACGCCAAGGCCGGTAAGCCCTTGGCGTTGTCGATTGACCTGCGCCTGCAGTACCTGGCCAACCGCGAGTTGCGTAACGCGATCATCGAGAACGGCGCCAAGGCCGGCAGCCTGGTGATCATGGACGTCAAGACCGGCGAGATCCTCGCCATGGTCAACCAGCCGACCTACAACCCGAACAACCGTCGCAACCTGCAGCCGGCGATGATGCGTAACCGCGCTATGATCGACGTGTTCGAGCCGGGTTCGACCATGAAGGCCGTGTCCATGAGCGCCGCCCTGGAAACCGGGCGCTGGAAGCCCAGCGACAAAGTCGAGGTTTACCCAGGCACCCTGCAGTTGGGCAAATACACCATTCGTGACGTGTCGCGCAGTGAAGGTCCAGTGCTGGATTTGACAGGTATCCTGATCAACTCCAGTAACGTGGGCATGAGTAAGGTCGCCTTCGATATCGGCGGTGAAGCCATCTACCAGCTTGCGCAAAAAATTGGTTTGGGCCAGCCCACGGGCCTGGACTTCCCGGGCGAGCGCGTCGGCAACCTGCCGAATTATCGTGACTGGAAAAAGGCCGAAACCGCCACACTGTCCTACGGCTATGGCCTGTCAGTGACCGCGATCCAATTGGCGCACGCTTTCTCTGTATTGGCCAATAATGGCCGCATGGTTCCACTGAGCCTGATCCATTTGGACGCCGCGCCGCCAGCCACTCAAGTTATTCCTGAAAATGTCGCCAAGACCATGCAGGGCATGCTGCAACAAGTGATCGAAGCACCGCGTGGCGTATTCCGTGCCCAGGTGCCGGCGTACCACGTGGCAGGCAAGTCCGGTACTGCGCGTAAAACAGCGGTGGGCACCAAGGGCTACGCCGAAAACTCGTACCGCTCGCTGTTCGCCGGCTTCGGCCCGATGAGCGATCCGCGTTACGCCATCGTCGTAGTGATTGATGAGCCCAGCAAAGCCGGCTACTTCGGTGGCCTGGTATCAGCGCCGGTGTTCAGCAAAGTGATGTCCGGCACCCTGCGCCTGATGAATATCACGCCGGACAACCTGCCGCCGACTCAACAAGCGAACGCCGGACCACCGGCCGCAGCTGTCAAAGCCAATGGAGGGCGCGGCTGATGTCTCTTAGCCTGAACAAGATTTTTGCCCACGCCGGACGCGATCTGCTGATTCGTGAACTGAGCCTGGACAGCCGTAACGTACGCGCCGGTGACCTGTTCCTGGCGGTGCCCGGTGGCAAGCTCGATGGCCGTGCGCACATCGCCGATGCCCTGCAACGTGGCGCGGCCGCTGTCGCCTATGAAGTCGAAGGCGCCACCGTGCTGCCGATCACCGACGCGCCGTTGATTCCGGTCAAGGGTCTGGCTGCGCAACTGTCGGACATCGCCGGGCGTTTTTATGGCGACCCGAGCCGTCAGCTGAACCTGATCGGCGTGACCGGCACCAATGGCAAGACCAGCGTGACTCAACTGGTTGCCCAAGCGCTTGACCTGCTGGGTCAGCATTGCGGCATCGTCGGCACCCTGGGCACCGGTTTTTACGGCGCGCTGCAAAGCGGCCTGCACACCACGCCAAACCCAATCGCCGTGCAAGCGACCCTGGCCGACCTGAAAAAGGCCGGAGCCAAGGCGGTTGCCATGGAAGTCTCATCCCACGGCCTCGACCAGGGCCGCGTGACGGCTTTGGCGTTTGACGTGGCGGTGATGACCAACCTTTCCCGCGATCACCTCGACTACCACGGCACCATGGAGGCGTACGCCGCCGCCAAGGCCAAACTGTTTGCGTGGAATGACCTGAAGTGCCGGGTGGTCAACCTGGATGACGCATTCGGCCGCCAACTGGCTGCCGAACACAGCGAAGCGCGCCTGATCACCTACAGCCTGGAAGACTCCAGCGCGTATCTGTATTGCCGCGAAGCCCAATTTAATGACGAAGGCGTGCTCGCCACGCTGGTCACGCCCCAGGGCGAACACCACTTGCGCAGCACCTTGCTGGGGCGTTTCAACCTGAGCAACGTGCTGGCAGCTGTGGGCGCATTGCTGGGCCTGGATTACGCCCTGGACGAAATCCTGCGGGTACTGCCCAAGCTCGAAGGCCCGGCCGGTCGCATGCAGCGTTTGGGGGGCGGTTCACAGCCACTGGTGGTGGTCGATTACGCCCACACCCCGGACGCGCTGGAAAAAGTCCTCGAAGCCCTGCGCCCCCATGCCAAGGGCAAGTTGCTCTGCCTGTTCGGCTGCGGCGGTGACCGTGATCGCGGCAAACGCCCGCTGATGGCGGAGATCGTCGAGCGCCTGGCCGATGGCGTGCTCGTCACCGACGACAACCCGCGCAGCGAAGACCCGAGCCAGATTTTCGACGACATCCGTGTCGGCTTCAAAGACGCCACCAAGGCCACCTTCGTTGCCGGTCGCGGCGCCGCCATTGCCCAATTGATCGCCAGCGCCACTGCTGACGACGTGGTGGTGCTGGCGGGTAAAGGTCACGAGGACTACCAGGAAATCAACGGCGAACGCCATGCCTTCTCCGATCTGGTTGAGGCTGATCACGCCCTGACTGCCTGGGAGGTCGCCCATGCTTAAGGCGATGAAGTTCAGCGAACTGACCCAGGCCCTATCGGCCCGCGTAGTGTCGAGCGATTGCCGCTTCGACGGCGTCAGTATCGACAGTCGCAACATCCAGCCGGGGCAACTGTTTGTTGCACTGGCTGGCCCGCGTTTCGACGGGCACGACTACCTGAACGAGGTGGCCGCCAAAGGTGCCGCAGGTGCCTTGGTGCAGCGTGAAGTGACGGATTCGACGCTGCCGCAGTTGCTGGTTGCTGACACCCGTCTGGCCCTTGGTCAGTTGGGCGCGCTGAACCGCGCCGCATTTGATAAGCCGGTTGCAGCCATCACTGGCTCCAGCGGTAAAACCACGGTCAAGGAATTGCTCGCTGGCGTGTTGCGCACGCGCGGGCCGGTACTCGCCACCCGTGGCAACCTGAACAATGATTTCGGTGCGCCGCTGACCCTCCTCGAACTGGCCCCGGAACACACGGCGGCGGTGATCGAGTTGGGCGCTTCGCGCATCGGCGAAATCGCCTACACCGTGGCGCTGACCAAGCCCCACGTTGCGATCATCAACAATGCCGGCACCGCCCACGTCGGCGAGTTCGGTGGCCCGGAAAAAATCGTCGAAGCCAAGGGCGAAATCCTCGAAGGCCTCGATGCCTCGGGCACGGCTGTATTGAACCTCGACGACAAGGCCTTCGAGACCTGGCGTGTACGCGCCGCCGGTCGCAAGGTGCTGACGTTTGCCGTGCTCAACGCGGCCGCTGATTTCCACGCAGCCGACATCACTGTCGATGCCCGTGGTTGCCCGTCCTTTACCTTGCACACACCGCAAGGCAGCGAGCACGTGCAACTGAACCTGCTGGGCAACCATAACGTCGCCAATGCCTTGGCCGCCGCCGCTGCCGCATCGGCCTTGGGTGTGTCGCTGTTCGGTATCGCCACCGGCTTGGGCGCGGTACAGCCCGTCAAGGGTCGCACCGTGGCGCAACTGGCGACCAATGGCATGCGTGTGATTGATGACACCTACAACGCCAACCAGTCCTCCATCTGCGCCGCTATCGACCTGCTCAAAAGCTTCGCCGGGCGCAAGGTGCTGGTGCTGGGCGATATCGCTGAACTGGGCGACTGGGCCGAGCAATCTCACCGCGAAGTCGGTGCCTACGCGAGCGGCAAAGTCGACGCGCTCTATGCCGTCGGCCCGAATATGGCCCACGCCGTCGACGCCTTCGGCCTCGGTGCGCGGCATTTCGCTACCCAGGCCGAGCTGATTCAGGCATTGGTGGCGGCTGAACACGACCAACAAACAACCATTTTGATCAAGGGATCGCGCAGCGCGGTGATGGAAAACGTCGTCGCGGCCTTGTGTGGCTCAAGTACGGAGAAACATTAATGCTGCTGCTGCTGGCTGAGTATCTGCAACAGTTCCACAAAGGCTTCGCGGTCTTTCAGTACCTGACCCTGCGCGGGATCCTGGGTGTGCTGACTGCGCTGTCTTTGTCGCTGTTCCTGGGGCCGTGGATGATCCGCACCCTGCAGAACCTGCAAATTGGTCAATCGGTTCGTAATGACGGCCCGCAGTCGCACCTGTCCAAATCCGGCACCCCGACCATGGGCGGCGCGCTGATCCTGTCTTCCATCGGCATCAGCACCTTGTTGTGGGCCGACCTGCACAACCGCTACGTGTGGACAGTGCTGCTGGTGACCCTGTTGTTCGGCGCGATCGGCTGGGTCGACGACTACCGCAAAGTGATCGAGAAAAACTCCAAGGGCTTGCCAAGCCGCTGGAAGTATTTCTGGCAGTCAGTGTTTGGCCTTGGCGCCGCGATCTTCCTGTACATGACCGCGCCAAGCGCCGTCGAAACCACCTTGATCATTCCGATGCTCAAGGACGCCAGTATTCCACTGGGCGTTGGCTTCGTGGTGCTGACCTACTTCGTGATCGTCGGCTCCAGCAACGCGGTGAACCTCACCGACGGCCTCGACGGCCTGGCGATCATGCCGACCGTGATGGTCGGCGGTGCGCTCGGCATCTTCTGCTACCTGTCGGGTAACGTGAAATTCGCTGAATACCTGCTGATCCCGTATGTGCCGGGCGCGGGTGAATTGATTGTGTTCTGCGGCGCGCTGATCGGCGCGGGCCTCGGCTTCCTGTGGTTCAACACCTACCCCGCACAAGTCTTTATGGGCGACGTCGGCGCGCTGGCGCTGGGCGCAGCCTTGGGCACCATCGCGGTCATCGTCCGCCAGGAAATCGTGTTGTTCATCATGGGCGGTGTGTTTGTGATGGAAACCCTGTCGGTGGTCATCCAGGTGGCTTCCTTCAAATTGACCGGGCGTCGTGTGTTCCGCATGGCGCCGATTCATCACCACTTTGAACTCAAGGGCTGGCCCGAGCCGCGCGTGATTGTCCGTTTCTGGATCATCACCGTGATTCTGGTACTGGTCGGCCTTGCCACCCTGAAACTGAGGTAGAAACGAGTGTCCCTGATCGCTTCAGACCACTTCCGCATCGTTGTCGGCCTCGGCAAGAGCGGCATGTCCCTGGTTCGCTTCCTGGCGAACCGGGGCACGTCGTTTGCTGTGGCCGACACGCGGGAAAATCCACCGGAGCTGGTCACGCTGCGCCGTGACTACCCGCACGTGGAAGTGCGTTGTGGCGAGCTGGATGTCGAGTTTCTGTGCCGTGCCGACGAGCTCTACGTGAGCCCCGGCCTGGCCTTGGCGACACCGGCCCTGCAAGCCGCTGCGGCACGTGGCGTGAAGCTGTCCGGCGACATCGACCTGTTCGCGCGTAACGCGAAGGCACCGATCGTGGCCATCAGCGGCTCCAACGCAAAAAGCACCGTGACCACTCTGGTCGGCGAGATGGCGGCTGCGGCCGGCAAGCGCGTGGCCGTGGGCGGTAACCTCGGCACGCCAGCGCTGGACCTGCTCAGCGACGACATCGAGTTGTACGTGATGGAGCTGTCGAGCTTCCAGCTCGAAACCACCCACGACCTGGGGGCCGAAGTCGCCACCGTGTTGAACGTGAGTGAAGACCACATGGACCGCTACAGCGGCCTGCCGGCGTATCACCTGGCCAAGCACCGGATTTTCCGGGGTGCCAGGCAATTTGTGGTCAACCGCCAGGATGCCCTGAGCCGTCCGCTGATGGGCGAAGGCATGCCCTGCTGGACCTTTGGCCTGGGCAAACCTGATTTCAAAGCCTTCGGCATTCGCGAAGAGAACGGCGAGAAATTCCTGGCCTTCGAATTCCAGAACCTGATGCCGGTGCGTGAGCTGAAAATCCGTGGTGCACACAACCAATCCAATGCCTTGGCGGCCTTGGCGTTGGGTCACGCCGTCGGCCTGCCATTTGACGCGATGCTGTCGAGCCTGCGCACGTTTGCTGGCCTGGAGCATCGCTGCCAGTGGGTACGCGACCTTAATGGCGTGAGCTACTACAACGATTCCAAGGCCACCAACGTGGGCGCCGCACTGGCCGCCATCGAAGGGCTCGGCGCTGATATCGACGGCAAGCTCGTGCTGATCGCCGGTGGCGACGGCAAGGGTGCCGACTTCAAAGACCTTAAAAGCCCGGTGGCTGCATATTGCCGCGCCGTCGTGCTGATCGGCCGTGACTCGGACTTGATCGCCGCCGCGCTGGGCGATGCTGTACCGCAGGTACGCGCCACCTCGCTGGACGATGCTATTACCCAATGCAAAGCCCTGGCTCAGCCGGGCGATGCGGTGTTGCTGTCGCCGGCGTGCGCCAGTTTCGACATGTTCAAGAACTACGAAGAGCGCGGCCAGCTGTTCGCTCGCGCCGTGGAGGCCTTGGCATGAATTTCCGAAATATTATCAAGCCGTACCCATCGCCGATCATCACGGGCCGTGGCGTCGACCTCGACTTCCCGATGCTCGCCGGCTGCCTGGCGTTGCTGGGCCTGGGGTTGGTCATGATCACCTCGGCATCCTCGGAAGTGGCCGCCGTGCAGTCGGGCAACACCCTGTACATGATGATTCGTCACCTGGTGTACCTGGTGATCGGCCTTGGCGCCTGCATCGTCACCATGATGATTCCTATCGCCACCTGGCAGCGCCTGGGTTGGCTGATGCTGATCGGCGCGTTCGGTTTGCTGATCATGGTGATCCTGCCCGGCATCGGCCGCGAGGTGAACGGTTCGATGCGCTGGATCGGCTTCGGCGCGTTTAACGTGCAGCCGTCGGAAATCGCCAAGGTGTTCGTGGTGATCTACCTCGCCGGTTACCTGGTGCGTCGCCAAAAAGAAGTGCGCGAAAGCTGGATGGGCTTCTTCAAGCCGTTCATCGTGCTGCTGCCGATGGCTGGCCTGCTGCTGATGGAACCCGACTTCGGTGCCACCGTCGTCATGATGGGGGCGGCGGCGGCGATGCTGTTCCTCGGCGGCGTCGGGCTGTTCCGCTTCACCTTGATGGTGGTGCTGGCTGTGGCCGCCGTGACCGTACTGGTGCAGGCGCAGCCTTACCGGATGGCGCGTCTGATCACCTTTACCGACCCATGGTCCGACCAGTTCGGTTCCGGCTACCAGTTGACCCAGGCGCTGATCGCCTTCGGTCGCGGCGAGTGGCTCGGCGTTGGCCTGGGCAACAGCGTGCAAAAGCAGTTCTACCTGCCGGAAGCACACACCGACTTCGTGTTCTCGGTGCTTGCCGAAGAACTCGGCGTAGTGGGTTCGCTGTGCACCGTCGCACTGTTCGTGTTCGTGTGTGTACGCGGCATGTACATCGGTTTGTGGGCCGAGAAGGCCAAGCAATATTTCGCCGCGTATGTGGCGTATGGCTTGTCGTTCCTGTGGATCGGCCAGTTCCTGATCAATATCGGCGTGAACGTCGGCCTGCTGCCGACCAAGGGCCTGACCTTGCCGTTCCTCAGTTACGGCGGCAGTTCGTTGGTGATTTGCTGCGCGTGCCTGGGCTTGTTGCTGCGCATCGAGTGGGAGAGTCGAACTCATCTGGGCAGCGAAGAGATGGAATTCAGCGAGAGCGATTTTGCCGAGGAGCCGAACCATGGGCGCTAACGTGCTGATCATGGCGGGCGGCACCGGGGGCCATGTGTTCCCGGCCCTGGCGTGTGCGCGTGAATTCCAGAACCGTGGCTACACCGTGCATTGGCTCGGTACGCCGCGCGGCATCGAAAATGAACTGGTACCGAATGCCGGCTTGCCGCTGCATTTGATCAACGTCACCGGCTTGCGCGGCAAGGGCAAACTGTCCCTGCTCAAGGCACCGTTTGTGTTGCTCAAAGCCGTGTGGCAAGCGCGTAAAGTCATCCGTGAATTACAGCCGGTGTGCGTGCTCGGTTTCGGTGGTTATGTGACCGGCCCTGGCGGTGTTGCCGCCAAGCTCGCTGGCGTGCCGGTGATCGTGCACGAACAGAACGCCGTTGCCGGTACTGCCAATCGCCTGCTGGTGCCGTTGGCCAGCCGCGTGTGCGAGGCGTTCCCGAAAACCTTTGGCGCCTCGGACAAATTACGCACCACCGGTAACCCGGTGCGCACCGAACTGTTCATGGCCATTGCTCGCCAGGCCCTGGAAGGGCGCAAGCCGCACCTGCTGATTCTGGGCGGAAGCCTGGGTGCCGAGCCGCTGAATAAGTTACTGCCTGAGGCCCTGGCGCTGCTGCCCGTGGACCTGCGTCCCGAGGTGTTCCACCAGGCCGGCAAAAACCACGATGAAATCACCGCTGCCCGCTATCGCGAGGCCGGTGTCGAGGCGAACGTACAGCCTTTCATCAAAGACATGGCCCATGCCTATGGCTGGGCCGACCTGGTGGTCTGCCGCGCTGGTGCGCTGACCGTCAGTGAACTGGCCGCCGCCGGTCTGCCGTCCTTGCTGGTGCCTTTGCCCCACGCTATCGACGATCACCAGACCCGCAACGCCGAATATTTGGCCGGGGAGGGCGCTGCCTTCCTGCTGCCGCAAAGAACGACTGGCGCCGCCGATTTGGCCGCACGCCTGACCGAGGTTTTGATGCAACCGGAACGACTCAACAGCATGGCGAGCACCGCAAGCCGCCTGGCTAAACCTGACGCAACCCGCACCGTGGTCGATATCTGCCTGGAGGTGGCCCATGGTTGAGAATCAGAAAGCCATGCCGCAGCCGGAAATGCGCCGCATCCGTCGTATCCACTTCGTCGGCATCGGCGGCGTGGGCATGTGCGGGATTGCCGAAGTACTCCTGAACCTGGGCTATCAGGTGTCCGGCTCGGACTTGAAAGAGTCGCCAGTGACCGATCGCCTGAAAACCTTTGGCGCACAGATCTTTATCGGCCACCGCGCCGAGAACGCCGCAGAAGCTGACGTGCTGGTAGTATCCAGCGCCGTGAACACCTCCAACCCGGAAGTGGCCACCGCCCTTGAGCGCCGTATTCCAGTGGTGCCACGTGCCGAGATGCTGGCTGAGCTGATGCGCTATCGCCATGGCATCGCCGTCGCCGGTACTCACGGCAAAACCACCACCACCAGCCTGATCGCCTCGGTGTTCGCCGCCGGTGGCCTGGACCCGACCTTCGTGATTGGTGGCCGCCTGAATGCAGCCGGCACCAATGCCCAGCTCGGCACCAGCCGTTACCTGATCGCCGAAGCCGATGAAAGCGATGCGAGCTTCCTGCACCTGCAACCGCTGGTCGCCGTGGTTACCAACATCGACGAAGACCACATGGCCACCTACGACGGTGACTTCAACAAGTTGAAGAAAACCTTCGTCGAGTTCCTGCACAACCTGCCGTTCTACGGTTTGGCGGTGGTGTGCCTGGACGATCCGGTGGTGCGTGAAATCCTGCCATCGGTCAAACGCCCAACCGTCACCTACGGCTTCAGCGAAGACGCCGACGTGCGCGCGATCAATGTGCGCCAGGAAGGCATGCAAACCTTCTTCACCGTGCTGCGCCCTGACCGCGAGCCGTTGGACGTGTCGGTGAACATGCCGGGCAATCACAACGTGCTCAACTCGCTGGCGACCATCTGCATTGCGTCCGATGAGGGCGTCAGCGATGAAGCCATCGTCGAAGGCCTGTCGCGTTTTGCCGGTGTTGGCCGGCGCTTCCAGGTCTACGGCCAACTGCCGGTAGACGGCGGCGACGTGATGCTGGTGGACGACTACGGCCACCATCCGACCGAAGTGGCTGCGGTGATCAAAGCCGTGCGCGGTGGCTGGCCGGAGCGCCGCCTGGTGATGGTTTACCAGCCGCACCGCTACAGCCGCACCCGCGACCTGTACGACGACTTTGTGAATGTATTGGCTGATGCCAACGTGCTGCTGCTGATGGAAGTTTACCCGGCAGGTGAAGAGCCGATTCCGGGCGCCGACAGCCGCAAGCTGTGCAACAGCATCCGTCAGCGTGGCCAGTTGGACCCGATCTACATCGAGCGCGGTGTGGACCTGGCGCCGATCGTCAAACCGCTGCTGCGCGCCGGTGACATCCTGCTGTGCCAGGGCGCCGGTGATATCGGTGGCCTTGCGCCCAAGCTGCTCGCCAGCCCGCTGTTTGCGGCGGCAAAGGGGAAGTCGAAATGATCACGCATTACGACGCCCTGTTCTCGACCATCACGCCTGCCGACTTCGGCCGCGTGGCCGTGTTGTTCGGCGGTAAAAGCGCTGAGCGCGAAGTCTCGCTCAAGTCCGGCAATGCCGTGCTCGAAGCGCTGCAAAGCGCCGGCGTAAATGCATTCGGCATCGATGTGGGCGACGACTTCCTCGCCCGCTTGCAAGCCGAGAAGATCGACCGTGCCTTCATCATCCTGCACGGCCGTGGCGGTGAAGACGGCAGCATGCAGGGCTTGCTGGAGTGCCTGGGCATTCCTTATACCGGCAGCGGCATCCTCGCTTCGGCACTGGCCATGGACAAGTTGCGCACCAAGCAGGTGTGGCACAGCCTGGGTATTCCAACCCCGCGTCACAGCGTGCTGTGCAGCGAAGACGATTGTATTTCTGCAGCCAAGGAACTGGGCCTGCCTTTGATCGTCAAACCTGCCCATGAAGGCTCCAGTATCGGCATGGCCAAAGTGAACTCGGCCGCCGAATTGATCGACGCATGGAAAGCGGCAAGTACCTACGATTCGCAAGTGTTGGTGGAACAGTGGATCCAGGGTCCCGAGTACACCATCGCCACCCTGCGTGGCCAGGTATTGCCACCTATCGCATTGGGCACGCCCCACACCTTTTACGACTACGACGCCAAGTACGTGGCTTCCGATACTCAGTACCGGATCCCGTGTGGCCTCGACGCAACCAAGGAACAGGAATTGATGGACCTCACGGCGAAAGCCTGTGAGGCATTGGGTATCGCCGGTTGGGCGCGGGCAGACGTGATGCAGGATGACCAAGGGAATTTCTGGTTCCTTGAAGTCAACACCGCTCCGGGCATGACCGATCACAGCCTGGTACCTATGGCAGCCCGTGCTGCCGGTCTGGACTTCCAGCAGTTAGTGCTGGCGATCCTGGCCGCAAGCATTGAGCCAAGAGGCTAACCCCATGAACGGCGCATCGCTTCGTCATCAGCAACCTCCAGTGCCCAGCCGCAAGCCGGTGCCCCGAGGTGCCAGCCGAATGGTGGCTAAAGAGCCGATGTCGGCGCGCCTGCCGAAAGCCAATTTTGGTTTTCTCAAAGCGCTGTTCTGGCCGGTGTTGCTGGTGGCGTTGGGCTTCGGCACTTACGAGGGCGCACAACGCCTGTTGCCGTATGCCGACCGGCCGATCACCAAGATCAGCGTGCAGGGCGATTTGAGCTACATCAGCCAGCAAGCGGTACAGCAGCGCATCGGCCCGTACCTGGCGGCGAGCTTCTTCACCATCGACCTGGCCGGTATGCGCGCAGAGCTGGAACAGATGCCGTGGATCGCCCACGCCGAAGTCCGCCGTGTATGGCCGGACCAGGTGACGATCCGCCTGGAAGAACAACTGCCCGTGGCCCGTTGGGGCGATGGCGCGCTGTTGAACAACCAGGGCCAGGCGTTTGCGCCGCGTGAAGTGGCCAACTATGAGCACCTGCCGCAGCTGTTCGGGCCGCAGCGGGCGCAGCAGCAAGTGATGCAGCAGTACCAGGCGCTGAGCCAGATGCTGCGGCCACTGGGTTTCTCCATCGCACGCCTGGAATTGCGTGAGCGGGGCAGCTGGTTTTTGACCACCGGGGCAGGCAGTTCCGGCCCGGGCATCGAGTTGTTGCTGGGACGCGACCGCTTGGTGGAAAAGATGCGCCGCTTTATTGCCATCTACGACAAGACCTTGAAAGAACAGATTACGAACATTGCGAGCGTCGACCTGCGTTACGCCAACGGCCTGGCCGTCGGCTGGCGTGAACCAGCTGCGCCGACGACAGCCAAACCCGCTGTCGCGAAGAATTAAGAAGAGGCAGGACCCATGGCAAACGTGCAAAGCGGAAAAATGATCGTCGGTCTCGATATCGGCACCTCCAAAGTGGTGGCGCTGGTCGGCGAGGTCGGGGAAGACGGTGTGATCGAAATCGTCGGTATCGGCACGCATCCGTCCCGGGGCCTGAAGAAGGGCGTGGTGGTGAACATCGAGTCCACCGTGCAGTCGATCCAGCGCGCCATTGAAGAAGCGCAGCTGATGGCCGGTTGCCGGATTCACTCGGCGTTCGTCGGCGTGGCCGGCAACCATATCCGCAGCCTGAACTCCCACGGCATCGTGGCGATCCGCGACCGTGAAGTCAGCTCGGCCGACCTTGAGCGCGTGCTCGACGCTGCCCAGGCTGTGGCGATCCCGGCTGACCAGCGCGTGCTGCACACCCTGCCGCAGGACTACGTGATCGACAACCAGGAAGGCGTGCGTGAGCCGCTGGGCATGTCGGGCGTACGCCTGGAAGCCAAGGTTCACGTGGTGACCTGCGCCGTCAACGCCGCACAGAACATTGAAAAATGCGTGCGCCGCTGCGGCCTGGAAATCGACGACATCATTCTTGAGCAGTTGGCCTCGGCCTACTCGGTACTCACCGACGACGAAAAAGAGCTGGGCGTGTGCCTGGTCGATATCGGCGGCGGCACCACCGACATTGCGATCTTCACCGAGGGTGCGATCCGTCACACTGCCGTGATCCCGATTGCCGGCGATCAGGTCACCAACGACATCGCCATGGCGCTGCGTACACCGACCCAGTACGCCGAAGAAATCAAGATCCGTTACGCCTGCGCCCTGGCCAAGCTGGCCGGTGCCGGTGAAACCATCAAGGTGCCAAGCGTCGGCGATCGCCCACCGCGTGAGCTGTCGCGCCAGGCCTTGGCTGAAGTGGTCGAGCCGCGCTACGACGAGTTGTTCACCCTGATCCAGGCTGAACTGCGCCGCAGCGGCTACGAAGATTTGATCCCGGCCGGCATCGTGCTGACCGGTGGCACCTCGAAGATGGAAGGCGCGGTCGAACTGGCCGAGGAAATCTTCCACATGCCGGTTCGCCTGGGTGTACCCCATGGCGTCAAAGGCCTGGGCGATGTGGTGCGCAACCCGATTTATTCCACCGGTGTGGGCTTGCTGTTGTACGGGCTGCAAAAGCAGACCGACGGCATTTCCCTGTCGGGCCCGAGCATCCGTGACAGCTACCGCAACAACGATGACGAAGCGAAAGCACCGTTGTTCGAGCGGTTGCAGGCTTGGGTAAAAGGCAATTTCTAAAGATTTACCGCAACACCGCAGTAAGCAGTAGGCGAAAAAACTAGAGAAAATGAAAGGAGAGGGAACATGTTCGAACTCGTAGACAACATCCCCGCAAGCCCGGTTATCAAAGTAATCGGTGTTGGCGGTGGCGGCGGCAACGCTGTCAACCACATGGTCAAGAGCAACATTGAAGGCGTTGAATTCATCTGCGCCAACACTGATGCCCAGGCGCTGAAAAGCATCGGCGCGCGGACCATCCTGCAATTGGGCACAGCCGTGACCAAGGGCCTCGGCGCTGGCGCCAACCCGGAAGTCGGCCGTCAAGCCGCGCTGGAAGACCGCGAGCGTATTGCTGAAGTGCTGCAAGGCACCAACATGGTGTTCATCACCACCGGCATGGGCGGCGGTACCGGTACCGGTGCGGCCCCGATCATTGCCGAAGTGGCCAAGGAAATGGGGATTCTGACCGTTGCTGTCGTGACGCGTCCGTTCCCGTTCGAAGGCCGCAAGCGTATGCAGATCGCTGACGAAGGTATCCGTCTGCTGTCTGAAAGCGTCGACTCGTTGATCACCATTCCCAACGAGAAGCTGCTGACCATCCTGGGCAAAGACGCCAGCCTGCTGTCGGCGTTCGCCAAGGCTGACGATGTACTGGCCGGTGCCGTACGCGGTATCTCCGACATCATCAAGCGCCCAGGCATGATCAACGTCGACTTTGCCGACGTGCGTACCGTGATGAGCGAAATGGGCATGGCGATGATGGGCACTGGCTGCGCCAGCGGTCCGAACCGTGCACGCGAAGCCACTGAAGCGGCGATCCGCAACCCATTGCTCGAAGACGTGAACCTGCAAGGTGCACGCGGCATCCTGGTGAATATCACCGCCGGTCCTGACCTGTCCCTGGGTGAGTACTCCGACGTGGGTAGCATCATCGAAGCCTTCGCTTCCGAGCACGCGATGGTCAAAGTCGGTACCGTTATTGATCCGGACATGCGCGATGAACTGCACGTGACCGTGGTTGCTACCGGCCTGGGCGCAAAAATCGAGAAGCCTGTGAAGGTCATCGACAATACCGTTCATACCAGCCACAACAGCCACGCCAGCCAGCAAGCTGCCGCTCCAGCGCCTGCGCGCCAGGAACTGCCGTCTGTGAACTACCGTGACCTGGACCGTCCGACCGTGATGCGCAACCAGGCTCAGGCCGGTGCTGCGGCGTCCCGTAGCCTGAATCCGCAAGATGATCTGGACTATCTGGACATCCCGGCATTCTTGCGTCGTCAGGCCGATTAATGGAATGTATCAGGGCTATGAAGGTGATTGGTGTTCAGCAAAGGTCTGGTCTGTTATTATCGCCAGCCTTTGTTGATACCAGTTCGCAATTTGCGCTGAAGCGGTCCAAGCCATGATTAAACAACGCACCCTGAAGAATATTATCCGTGCCACAGGTGTAGGTCTGCACTCCGGGGAGAAGGTATACCTGACCCTCAAGCCCGCACCTGTCGACACCGGCATCGTGTTTGTTCGTGCCGACCTGGACCCTGTGGTGCAGATTCCTGCTCGCGCGGAAAATGTTGGCGAAACCACGATGTCGACCACGTTGGTCAACGGTGACGTCAAAGTGGACACGGTGGAGCACTTGCTCTCGGCCATGGCTGGCCTGGGCATCGATAACGCCTACGTCGAGCTCTCCGCGTCCGAAGTCCCCATCATGGATGGCAGCGCTGGACCCTTCGTATTCTTGATTCAATCTGCCGGCCTGGAAGAACAGGACGCAGCCAAGAAGTTCATTCGCATTCTGCGGGAAGTGACAGTAGAAGACGGCGACAAGCGCGCCACCTTCGTCCCGTTCGAAGGCTTTAAAGTGAGCTTTGAGATCGATTTCGATCACCCGGTATTCCGTGACCGCACCCAAAGTGCAAGCGTGGATTTTTCCAGCACTTCGTTCGTAAAAGAAGTCAGCCGCGCCCGTACCTTTGGTTTCATGAGTGACATCGAGTACCTGCGCAAGCACAACCTCGCACTCGGCGGCAGCGTTGAAAACGCCATTGTGGTCGACGCGGATGGTGTACTGAACGAAGACGGCCTTCGCTATGAAGACGAATTCGTGAAGCACAAGATCCTCGATGCAATCGGTGACCTCTACCTGCTGGGCAATAGCCTGATAGGCGAGTTCAAAGGCTTCAAGTCGGGCCACGCCCTTAACAACCAGCTGCTGCGCAAGTTGATTGAGCAGACAGACGCTTGGGAAGTCGTGACCTTCGAAGATGCCAGCACCGCACCGATCTCTTACATGCGTCCCGTTGCGGCGGTGTAAGTAACAACTCTCTTTCTTTAGTTTTGAAAGGCCACCTTCGGGTGGCCTTTTTTTTGCAGATCGTTCCCACGCTCCGCGTGGGAATGCAGCCCTGGACGCTCCGCGTCCCGAAGCCCGACGCGGAGCGTCAGAAGAGGCATTCCCACGCGGAGCGTGGGAACGATCACCTAGAGGGCCGCAGCCTCCACAATCCGATTGCGCCCGGTGTGCTTGGCCTCATACAGCGCCTGATCGGCATTGAGCAGCAAATCCTCAAGGGACATGCGGCTGCGTTTTTGCCAGGTGCTCATGCCGATACTCACTGTAATAGGCCCTTCGGCAGCGGCCACTCGTGGCAAATGCTCGACACTGCTGCGGATGTGTTCGGCAATCAACCAGGCGCCTTTGGCGTCGGTATGTGGCAGCACCACCGCAAACTCTTCGCCACCGTAGCGCGCCGCCAGGTCAGCCGGGCGGCGGATGTTGTCTTCGATCACCTGGGCAACTGCGCGCAATGCCTCATCGCCGCCGTGATGGCCATGCAGGTCGTTGAAGGCCTTGAAGTGGTCCACGTCGATCATCAGCAGGCTCAGCGGCTCGGTCGAGCGTTGTGCGCGGTCCCATTCCAGGCGCAGGCGCTGGTCCAGAGTGCGGCGGTTAGCGAGGCCGGTGAGGGCGTCGGTGGCTGCCAGTTCTGACAGCACTTGCTCGGCGCGGTGCCGGCGGCGCAGCTCCTTGCTCAGCATCCAGGTCAGCCACAACAGGCCGATGCACAACACGCCCGTGGCCATGCTGACCAGCCAGGCTGCACGCCGCCATGGGGCAAAGACCTCATCGCTGGACAACGCCACCGCGACAATGAGCGGCAAGGTGCCCACATTCGAAAAACTATACAGCCGTGGCTGGTTATCGACGCTGGAGACGCCACGAAAGCTGCCATTGCGTTCAAGCAGCATGCGCGCGACATTGGGGCGTTGGCTCAAGTCCTTGTCGATCATGTCCACTTCCAGCAGCGGTTGTTGCGCCAGCAGGATGCCTTGGTGGTTGATCAGGTTGATGGTGCCGTTGCCGCCGATGTTCAGGCTGCTGAACAACTGTTGGAAGTACGACAGGCGCATCGAGGCCACCGCCACGCCCAGAAAGCGCCCGTCCGGCGATGACACGCGGCGGCTGAATGCGATGCGCCACTGGTCATCACACACGCAACGGGCCAGGAATGGGCGGCTGATATACAGCCCCAGGTCCGGTTTTTTGCGGTGTGCCTGAAAGTAATCGCGATCAGCAAAGTTGCCGGTCTTGGGTGTGAGCAGCGAGGAGTCGGCGATCACTTCACCACTGGGGTCCAGTAACAGAATGTCGCCCTTGAAGGGGGCAGCGGCAGAGCGATCGAACAGCACCAGGTGGCGGATATTGGCGGACACGCCCTGTAGGTCGCTGCGCTCGGTAGCGGCGATCAGGCCCTTGAGGGCCATGTCATAGAGTTCGACATTGCGCAGTACGTCGGCGTCGATCAGTTGAGTGATGTTATTGGCGGTGCGCTTGGCGGTCTGCAAGGTATTGGCGTGTTCACGAATCAGCAGCGCGGTGACGATCCCCACGATCACGAAGACCGTGAGGCAACTGCCCAGGATCAGCAAGCGTTCCGGGCGACGGGTGGGTCGGTTGAGACTTGGGCTCATCGGGCGTACTTCTGCTTCGAGGATGCCAATAGCGTAGTAGTAACTCTGGAGTTTGGCGCAGGACTAAATGTGGGAGCGGGCTTGCTCGCGAAGGCGGTCTATCAGTAACCAATATACTGACTGACCCACCGCATTCGCGAGCAAGCCCGCTCCCACTTAGCTATTCATCGTCAGGCAGATTTTGCTCAGAACACGTTGATCGGGTAATCCACGATCACGCGGTATTCATCCACATCCCGGTCCACCGCCGAGTAGCCGTTGCCACCGCGGTTGGTTGCCCACTGCAGGCGCATGGCCAGGTCCCTGGCTTTGCCGCCTTGCACCACGTACTTCACGTCGATGTCACGTTCCCAGTGCTTGGCGTCTTTGCCGTCGGCACTGTACCAGGCGCTGTAGCCACGGCTGTTGGGGTCGACCTTGGTCAGGTCGGTCTTGCCGCTGATATAGGACACGGCGGACGTCAGCCCAGGTATGCCGAGGCCTGCAAAGTCATAGGCGTATTTGAGCTTCCACGAGCGCTCGTTGGGGCCGTTGAAGTCGGAGTATTGCTGGGAGTTGTCCAGGTACACGCTGTCGCCCTGGGTGATGTAGTCGAACGGCGTGTTGCCGTTGACCCGCTGGTATGCGGCGGTGACGCTGTGGTTGCCCACGCCCACGGTGAAATGCAGGCTGTAGGTGTTGTTGTCGATGCTGCCGAGCAACGACTGGCCGGTGTCCTGGGTGTGGTAGTAGTGCAGGCCCGGATTGAGGCTGACCAAGTCGTTCAGCGCGTAGGTGTAGTCCAGGTCGTAGTAATACTGGTGCCACACGTCCTTGAGTTCGGAGGCGTACAGGTTGCTGGTCAGGCCCGGGATGCCGCTGAAGGACACGCCAGCCCAGTTCAGGTGCTGGCTGTCGGCGTTGGCGGGCAACGTACCGTAGCTGGTGCCGATACGTCGGTGACCGCTCTGGTTGTAGAGTTTGGTAAAGCTGGCCTGGCCGCCCTCGAACATCCACCCGTCGAAGCTGTGGTTGGCCAGGCTCACGCCGCGAAAAGTCTGCGGCAACATGCGGGTCATGCCGCCAGCGATCACCGGGTTGTTAAGGAACATGTCGCCGGCTTTGAGCTCGGTGTCGAAGGCGCGCATTTTCAAGGTGCCGCCTGCGGTGGAGAACGAGCCAGGCGCTTTGCCGTTGCCGCTGCCGTAAGGCAGGATGCTGGAACCATCAGTGCCACCGCCGCCGTCGAGCTTGAGGCCGAGCATGGCATTGAGGTCCAGGCCAAAGCCGACGGTGCCCTGGGTGTAGCCGGATTCGAACGTGCCAATGAAACCCTGGCCCCATTCTTTGCTGTCATCGGTGTGAATGTCGCGGCGGTCGCGGTTCATGTAGTAGTTGCGGGTGTTGATCTTGAGGCTAGAGCCTTCGACGAAACCGTCAGCGGGGGTCGAGTCTGCCGCGTGGGCAAAGGGGATGATCGTTGCTGCAATCGCGAGGAATAACGGGGTGAACGTCAGCGAGTTCTTCACCGGTTTAGCTCCTTTGGTCAATCGAAAACGGCCAATGTCGTGAGTGTGTGCCTGGCCTTTTTTACGGCAAAAAAAAGCCGCTGAAGTCAGCGGCTTTAAACAGATTCCCAGTGTAGAGCCCTGGAAATAAGTCGAGGGAAATTCGGGTGAGCGGGAAGCTGCCTTGCCGTCGCGCTCATCGGTGCGTCAAAGTAACGCAGGTGAGCGGTGCGATATAGAGTGTAACAAGATAATGACTGTTGCCCAAACCGCAACAGTCGGGGGCCGGAGGTGTTCTGAATAGTTAGACTGGCAGGGTAATGCCAAAAGTATTGCCACCGCCCTCACTGCGTACAAACACATCACCGCCGTGCATCAATGCAATCGCCTTGACGATCGCCAGCCCCAGCCCGTGATTCGCGCCGCTGTTGCTGCGCGACGCGTCCACCCGGTAGAAGCGTTCAAACAAGCGTGGCAAATGTTCACGGGCGATCTCGTCGCCGGGGTTGGTCACCCCAATCGCCACCCAATGTTCCTGCACCTCAATATTCACTTCGATGATCTGCCCCGGCGCGGTGTGCTGCACTGCATTGCTCAGCAGGTTGATCAAGGCGCGGCGCAGGTGGGCTTTTTCGATGTGCACCATGGCATCGCCGCGCACGCGCACGTTGACCTGGGCGTCTTCGAGGATGAAGTCCAGGTAGTCGAGGGTGGTGGCGACTTCATCGGCCAGGGAGCTTTCGATCAGTTTGGTGGCCTTGCTGCCTTGGTCGGCGCTGGCCAGGAACAGCATGTCATTGATGATCGAGCGCAGACGCTCCAGCTCTTCGAGGTTCGATTGCAGCACCTCGAAGTAATGCTCGGCCGAACGACCACGGGTGAGCGCCACTTGGGTCTGGCCGATCAGGTTGGTCAGCGGCGAGCGCAGTTCGTGGGCCACGTCGGCATTGAACGACTCCAGGCGCGAATACGCCTGTTCGACCCGATCCAGCGTGGAGTTGAACGAGTTGACGAACTGGCTCAGCTCCGGCGGCAAGGGCGACAACTGCAGGCGCCCGGAGAGTTTGGGCGGTGCGAGTTTTTGCGCTTCATCCGAGAGTTTACCCAGCGGCTTGAGGCCGATACGCGAGACCCAAAAGCCCAGCAGCGCCGCCAGCGCGACGCCGACACAGGCCAGGCCGATGAGCGCCATCAACAGATGGTGCTGAGTGGCGCGGAAGTTCTCGGTGTCGATGGCGATCATAAAGCGCAGCGGCGGGCGTTGATCCTTGGCCGCGAACTGGCTGAGCAACACCTTGAACGGGTATTCATGCCCAGGCAGGCGCAAGTCGCGTTTGCCGGTCGGCCCTTGGGCGAATGCGCGGATCTGCGCGTCGGGGTTGCCGTATTCGTAGCTCGGGTCGCTGCTCACCACCCAGAAGCGGATGCGCGGGTCTTCTTCGCCGAGCAACTTCAACTTGGCGGTGATTTTTGCCCAGTGGTCCGGCGTGCCGAAGCGGTTCACCGAGGATTCCAGCACGCTGTAGCGCGCATCCAGTTCGGCGCCCGGCAACAGGCCCAGGCCGCGATCCACTTGCTGGTACAGCGCGCCGCCGATCAACACGAAGATCAGCAGCGCCACCAGGGTGAACATGCCGCTCAGGCGCAGGGCGATGGAGTTAGCCGACACTTCGGCTCTCCAGCACATAACCCATGCCACGAATGGTGTGCAGCAATTTGTGTTCGAACGGCCCGTCGAGCTTGGCGCGCAGACGCTTGATCGCCACTTCCACCACATTCGCGTCGCTGTCGAAATTGATGTCCCAGACCATTTCCGCAATCGCGGTCTTGGACAGGATTTCACCCTGGCGCCGCGCCAGCACGCTGAGCAATGAGAACTCCTTGGCGGTCAGGTCCAGGCGCAGGCCGTTGCGGCTGGCCTTGCGGCTGATCAGGTCGATCCACAGGTCGGCCACGGTGACTTGCACCGGCTCATGCCCGCCGCTGCGGCGGGTCAGCGCTTGCAGGCGCGCCACCAGTTCGAGGAACGAAAACGGTTTGCCCAAATAGTCATCGGCGCCTTCACGCAGGCCGCGAATGCGGTCTTCCACACGCTCGCGGGCGGTGAGCATGATCACCGGCGTCTGCTTGCGCGCCCGCAGTGCGCGCAACACACCAAAGCCGTCGAGGCCGGGCAGCATCACATCGAGCACGATCACCGCGTAATCGTTCTCCAGCGCCAGGTGCAAACCCTCGACGCCTTCGCGTGCCACATCCACGGTGTAGCCTTGTTCGGTCAGACCACGGTGCAAGTAGTCTGCGGTTTTTTCTTCATCTTCAATAATCAGGACGCGCATGACCCCGCCTTTAGTGTGTGGTCGCCAGCGCCGGCGCTGGTTTGGGCCTGTGGAAAAACTTCTCAAGGTACAAGTATATGACCGGTGTGGTGAACAGCGTCAGCGCCTGGCTCACCAACAGGCCGCCGACGACTGCGATACCCAGTGGCTGGCGCAGTTCCGCGCCTGGCCCGGAGCCCAGCATCAACGGCACCGCACCGAGCAGGGCGGCGAGGGTGGTCATGATGATCGGCCGGAACCGTGTGACGCAGGCTTCATAAATCGCCTCTTCAGGTGGCAGCCCGCGCACGCGCTGGGCTTCCAGGGCAAAGTCGATCATCAGGATGCCGTTTTTCTTGACGATACCGATCAGCAGCACCAGCCCGATCAAGGCCATGATCGAAAAGTCCTGGCCCAGCAGCCACAGCATGATCAACGCGCCCAGGCCTGCCGAGGGCAAGGTGGAAATGATGGTCAGCGGGTGTACGAAGCTCTCATACAGCACGCCCAAAATAATATAGACCGCCACCAGCGCCGCCAGGATCAGCCACGGTTGGCTGGCCAGCGAACTCTGGAACGCCTGGGCGGCACCCTGGAAGGTGCCGATCATGGTGGTCGGCATGCCGATTTCATTCTTGGCCTGGTTAAGCATGATCACCGCATCGCCCAATGCCACGCCGGGTGCCAGGTTGAACGACAGGTTGGCCGCCGGGAACATGCCGTCATGGCTGATGGACAACGGCCCCACGCTGGGCGGGTCGACCTTGGCCAGTGCCGACAGTGGCACCATCTCGTTGGTCAACGGTGAACGCAGGTAAAAGTAGTTCAGGCTTTCGGCCTTGCCGCGTTGCTGGGTGTCGAGTTCCAACACCACCTGGTACTGGTTGATCTCGGTCTGGAACTCGTTGATCTGGCGCTGGCCAAACGCGTCATACAGCGCCTGGTCGACATCGGTAGCCGTGAGGCCGAAGCGTGCCGCCGCCAGGCGGTCGATGCTGATGTGGGTGATGCTGCCGCCCAGTTGCAGGTCGTTGGACAGGTCGCGAAAGGCCGGGTTGGCGCGCAGTTTTTCGGTCAGGCGTTGGGTCCAGGTATTGAGCGTCGGGCCGTCGTTGCTCTTGAGCACATATTGGTACTGGGCGCGGCTTGGGCCGGAACTCAAGTTGATGTCCTGGCCGGCGCGCAGGTACAAGACGATGCCCGGCACCTTGGCCAGTTTGGGGCGGATGCGGTCGATGAACTGGCTGGCGGACACGTCGCGATCACCGCGGTCTTTCAAGGCGATCCAGAAACGCCCGTTGGCGATGGTCTGGTTGCTGCCGGTCACGCCCACCGAGTGGGAAAACGCCTCCACCGCCGGGTCGTCCTTGACGATCTCGGCCAGGGCCTTGTGCTTGGCGACCATGTCCGGGTACGACACGTCGGCCGCCGCCTCGCTGGTGCCGAGTACAAAACCGGTGTCCTGCACCGGGAAGAACCCCTTGGGGATAAACACGTAGCCGACCACGGCCAACGCCAGGGTCACCATGAAGATCGCCGCCATGCTGCGTTGATGCGCCAGCGCGCGGCGCAGGTTGCGCGCGTAGCCGGCGAGCAGGCGCTCGCTGAAGCCCGGTTTGTCATGGGCATGATGAGTCGGCGCGCGCATGAACAGCGCGGCCAGCGTTGGCGCCAATGTCAGCGAAACCACCACCGAAATCAGGATGGTCGAGGTGGCCGTCAGCGCAAACTCCTTGAACAGCCGCCCGACCACGCCGCCCATGAACAGCAGCGGAATAAACGCCGCCACCAGCGAGAAGCTGATGGACACCACGGTAAAACCGATCTCGCCGGAGCCCTTGATCGCCGCCTCGCGTTTATCCAGGCCGGCCTCCAGGTGACGGTGAATGTTCTCCACCACCACGATGGCATCGTCGACCACAAAGCCCACGGCGATCACGATCGCCACCAGCGTGAGGTTGTTCAAGCTGAAGCCGAGCACATACATCAGCGCGAAACTGGCGATCAGCGACACGCCGAGCACGCTGGACACAATCAGCGTGGCTGACAATTGGCGCAGGAACAGTGCCATCACCGCCACCACCAGCAAGATGGCGATCAGCAGCGTCACTTCCACTTCATGCAAGGACGCGCGGATGGTCTTGGTGCGGTCGGTCAACACGCTGACCTGCACCGAGGCCGGCAGCATGCCTTCCAGGCGCGGCAGCTCGGCTTGAATGCGGTCCACGGTCTCGACAATGTTGGCGCCGGGCTGGCGCGAAATCACCAGGTTGACCCCGGGCGTATCCCCGGACCAGGCCTGTACGTAGGCGTTTTCCGAACCGTTGACGACTTTGGCAATGTCACGCAGTTGCACCGGCGCGCCGTTCTTGTAGGAAACGATCAGTTGGCCGTATTCCTCCGGGTGAAACAGCTGGTCGTTGGTGGATAACGTCGACACGCTGTTCTCACCGTAAATCGCACCTTTGGCCAGGTTCAGGCTGGACTGCTGGATGGCCAGGCGCACGTCGGCGAGGGTCAGGCCGATGGCCGCGAGTTTGTCCGGTGAAGCTTGTACGCGAATTGCCGGGCGTTGCTGGCCGGTGATATTGATCTGGCCAACGCCGTCAATCTGGCTGATCTGGCGCGCCAGCAGGGTTTCCACATAGTCGCTCAGCTCGGTGCTGGGCATGCTGTCGGAACTGACGCTGAGGATCAGCACCGGGCTGTCGGCCGGGTTGACCTTCTTCCAGGTCGGCAGGCTCGGCATGTCGCTGGGCAGTTTGCCGGACGCGGTGTTGATCGCCGCCTGCACTTCCTGCGCGGCGGTGTCGATGCTTTTGTTCAGAGTGAATTGCAGGGTCAGCAGGCTTGAGCCCAAGGCGCTGCTGGAGGTCATTTGGGTCATGCCGGGGATGGCGCTGAATTGCACCTCCAAAGGCGTGGCCACGGAGGAGGCCATGGTGTCCGGGCTGGCGCCGGGCAAGGTGGCGCTGACCTGGATGGTCGGGAATTCCGCTTCCGGCAGTGGTGCCACGGCCAGGCGGGGGAAGGCAATCAGCCCCAACAGCACCAAGGCAAAGGTCAGCAGCAGGGTGGCAACCGGGTGGTCGACGCACCAGGCGGACGGCGAGCGGCTGCCGCTCATGGTTGCACCTTGGCTTGGGCGGTCTGGATCACTTGCGGTGGCTCTTTGAGCACCTCGATCTGCGCGCCGGCCTTGAGCCGCGACTGGCCATCGCTGACCAGCACATCACCGGCTTGCACGCCCTTGATGATGTTCACGTCGCTGTCCTGATAGGCCACCTGCACCGGCACGATCTCAACCTTGTCACCGTTGACGCGGTACACAAAATGCGCGTCGAGCCCACGTTGCACCACGGTCGGCGGCACCACCAGCGCATTTTTGTCGAGGGCGGTCTGGATCTTGATGGTCACCAGTTGCCCCGGCCACAGGCGCTGCGAAGCGTTGTTGAATTCAGCCTTGGCGCGCAGGGTGCCGGTGGTGGAGCTGATCTGGTTGTCGATCAGGCTCAAGTGGCCTTCACCGAGCAGGTCGCCGGTCTGGCCGTCGGTGTCGGCGCCCATGTAGGCATCGACGCTGGCTTGGGTAGGCGCGGCGATCAAGCCTTGCAGGGTTGGCAGCATTTGTTGCGGCAGCGAGAACTCCACGGCGATCGGATCGATTTGCGTCACCGAGAACAGGCCTTGGGTATCACTCATGCGCAGGAAGTTGCCTTCATCCACAGTGCGAATGCCGACACGGCCGGTGACGGGCGAGCGAATCTGAGTGTAGGAAAGCTGTACCTGGGCCGAATCAATCGCGGCCTGATTACCTTGCGCCGTGGCCTTGAGCTGGTTGACCAGCGCTTGTTGCTGGTCATAGGTTTGCTTGGAAACGCCGTCGTCGACGCTCAGTTCTTTGTAGCGTTTGAGGTTCACCAACGCCACTTGCAGTTGTGCCTGGCTTTCGCCCAGTTGTGCCTTGGCCTGGTCGAGGCTGGCGCGGATCGAGCGGTCATCGATGGTCGCCAGCAGGTCACCTGCCTTGACCAGTTGGCCTTCCTTGACCAGCAGCCTGGTGAGGATGCCGTCGATTTGCGGGCGGATCACCACGCTGTGCAGCGACAGCACCGAGCCGATACCGCTGACAAATCGAGGAATGTCCTGCTGTGTGACGCTCACCACCCGCACCGGGATGGCGGTGGACACCGCCAGTTTGGTTTTGGCCGGTCGGTTGAAGGCCCAGGCTGCAATTGCCACGACCACCAGGGCACCCACGATCAGGGCGGTTTTTCGTTGAATGTGCATGGGAAGACGCCGTAGGCGCAGTTGCAAGTTTAAAGTTGCAAGCTGCAAGTTAAAGTCTGGATCACTGCTTTATAGTCCTGTGACCCGGTCAGAATCGTGACGGCTAACTGACAGCCATGACAGCTAACGCTCTTAACTTGCCGCTTGAAGCTTACCGCTCGCAGCTCCGGCCCCGCTATACTCCTACTTTTACACCTATAAGCAGCGCCGGAGCCCTTATGCCTTCCCCGACACAACCCCCTGTTGAAGCGGCCGACCTCGTCGATCCGGCCGACGCTCAAAGCGTTGAAAAAGCCCAGATCCCGGCGTTCAAGTTTCCGTTCAAGCCGGGTGAACTGGCCGGGGCCAAGAACGCCGCCCAGCCTTGGTACAAGAATGGCGCCAAGAACGGCCACACCAAGTCGCCAGGCATGGCGCCGCCGGGCACTCGCCGCTCGATGGGTAAACGCTGAGAATAGAACGATCCGCGTTTTATCAGTCGTGGCCTACAACCCCTGATGATATTTCTGATTGAAGACCCACGACCGTTTCTAGAAAGCTTGCACAGCCTTGATTCCACCCCCGACCGTTCAGATCGGGCCGGGTGGCCAAGGCTGGTCTTTCTGGAAAAGGATGTTTCCCGTGGCTTTGATACCCCTGTGTGCAGCACTTGCCCTCTTGCTGTCGATCGACGCCGTGGCCGACGATGATCAACCCCGGCGCGAAATCCGCTTTGCTGTTGCCGCGCAGTTCCCGCCCTTTCAGAGTCGTAGCCCGCAAGGTCAATTGGTGGGCTTGAACATCGACTTGGGCAATGCCCTGTGTGCACAGTTGAATGTGCGCTGCACCTGGGTCGATCAGGTGTTTGTCGAAGACTTCCCGGCTCTCGAAGCGCGGCAGTTCGATGCGATCATGGGCATGGCCGCCACCTCTGGGCGTCGCCGGTGGGTGGGGTTCACCGATAACCTCTACCCCTTTACCACGCGTCTGGTGGCCCACAAAGACTCCGGTTTGTTACCCGACCCACGCTCGCTCAAGGGTAAGCGCGTCGGTGTCCTGCTGGGCAGCAACCGCGAAGCCTTTGCGCGGTCGCAGTGGGCACCGGCAGGCGTCATCATCAAGAGTTTCTGGCTCAACGACGAACTGGCCCGCAGCCTGGTGGCCGGCACTATTGATGCGACGCTGCAAGGCACTGTGGAAATTCGCAAGGCGCTGCTCGACACCCCGGATGGCCAGGATTTCGACTTCATGGGGCCGGCCTTGTCCGGCGAACTGCTGGGCAATGGCATCGCCATTGCCGTACGCAAGTTTGATTCCAGCTTGCGTAAGGACCTCAACCACGCGCTTGAACAACTGATGCACAACGGTGAATACCAGCGGATTCTGGCGCGTTATCACTTGGATGAGCCGCCCTCTATTCAATGATGGGCAATTAAGTGTGCGGAACATGAGCTGGATCAGTGTTTTGCAGGCCATGGCCGACAGCCGCTCCCACATCCACACTGGCCGCATCGAGCCTAAGCCGCCCTTAACGAGATAAACGCATAGTTGGCCGGCACCTCAGTGGCAATCTGCGCCCCCGCATCCAGCACCTGCTCGGCGATGTCCAGGCCGGACACATGAAACACCCACTCATTAACCATCGATGGCTGCTCAACCGCCAACTCAATCGCCTGGGCAAAGGCAGCCATGTCCGGCAGGTACGCGGTAAACCCATCGCCCTTGAGCGCTGTAGTACGGATACCCAGCAAGGCGCACACGGCCTCCTTGGTCTGCACGTCGTCACGGTCGGCCTGGCGGGAGCGGCGGATCAGCTCAGCCAGCTCTGCATCCATCAACTCACCGCCGACGATCAGCGCCGGACCCTGTTCCCAGGACTCCGGCGGGCAATCCTTGGCGGCGGGGTTCAAGGGAATGTGCGGGTTGATTTCCATCGGGTAGATGCGACACACCAGCGGACGGCGTTCGTAGATGCCGCAACGGTTGTCTTCGTCAAGATTCCGGCAACGCCCGGCGTTGTAGGCGGCAAAGGTGATTGCCACAAACGCCTCGGTATTGCCGCTCGGCACTATCACTGAACGGCGTTCGGCATGCTCGCGTTGTTGCACCGGCAAACCCAGGCCACTGCCGAGAAAACCTTCCACCAGCACAATGACGTTACCGCCGTCAGCCGCCCAACTGCGGGCTTCTTCGAGGGTCAGGGGCACGTGATGGTCGCTGCAGCATTTGCCGCAACCCACGCAGGAAAATTGAGTGTTCATGGAGGATCTGTCACCAGGCAAGGTCAGAGGGCACTCTTGAACGGTGACGGGTTTTTGCCTCTATTCACTGTTCAGGCTCAGTGGAAGCAAGTTATGCGCCAGCGGCTGTCAGCCCTCGGGCACCTGGTCACGCAGCACAAACACCATGCCGGCACTTTCGTACAACTGCCGCGCGCGTTGGTTGCTTTCCAGCACCTTCAGGTCCACATAGGGTTCGCCGCGTTGCTTGAACACGTGAAAGGCGTGCAGCAACAAGGCCCGCCCCAGCCCTTGGCCTTGGGCGCAGGGATGGATCGAGAGGTTCTTGATAAACGCGCTGGTCCAGCACTGAGCCACGCCAAGAATGCCGTCTGCGTTACTGGCTACCAGGCACAGCGTGGGGTCGAATTCGGCGTCGGTGATGAACTGCCGGCGCCATTCTTCCAGGCTGGGGACACGGCCGCCGCCCTGTTCCTGGGTCATGCGCAATACGGCATGGATGGCCGGGGCCAGCTCATCGCGGTAATGATCCAGCCGGGTATCGGCCGGCCACTGCGGTGCAGGCAGGCTGGCGGTAAGGTCGCTGCGCAGCAGTTGAAAATACTCCGCCACCGCTTACAGACCCTTTTGCGCCACAGTTTGCGCGGCAACCACCAGGCATTTGGTCAGCTCGGGCGACGAGAACTTGGTGAGCACCGCGTCGGCACCGGCCAGGCGGGCCTTCTCGCTGTTCATCGCGCTGTCCAACGAGGTGTGCAGCAGCACGTAAAGCTCCTGGAAATCCGGGGTTTCGCGCAGCGTGCGGGTGAGGGCGTAACCGTCCATTTCGGACATCTCGATGTCCGACACCACCACATTGATCTGCTCGGCCGTGCCTTGCAGCTCCAGCAGCACATCAATGGCTTCCTTGGCACTGCGCGCGGTGTGGCACGTCAGGCCGAGGTTGCGCAGGGTGTGTACCGATTGCTGCAGGGCCACCTGGCTGTCGTCCACCACCAGGATTCGCGCGTTGCCGAGCACTTCGGCTTCTTCCATGGTCAAGTCGGTCGGCGCCGCTTCAACGGGGGCCGGGGCAATACCGTGGATGACCTTTTCGATATCCAGCACCTGCACCAGGCCGCCTTCGACCTGGGTCACGCCGGTGATAAACGAGCGATTGCCGCCGGAGCCATAGGGTGGCGGGCGGATGTCGGTGGTCAGGCAGTGCACGATCTTGCTCACCGCCTGCACATGCAGGCCCTGCTTGGAACGGCTGACGTCGGTGACGATCAGGCAGCCGCCGTTCGGGTCTTGCAGCGGCATTTCACCGAGGGCGCGGCTCAGGTCGATCACCGACAGTGAGGCACCGCGCAGGGTGGCGATGCCTTTGACGTGAGGGTGCGACTCCGGCAGCTTGGTCAGCGGCGGGCAGGGGATGATTTCACTGACTTTGAGCAGGTTGATGGCCATCAGCTTGCCGCTGCGCAAGGTAAAGAGCAGAAGCGAGAGTGAATCTGCGCGGGCTTTGGTGGTGGACATAAAAACCTTCTGTGGATCAGGGATGACGATCTATAGAGGGTTATCGACTCAGACCCTGGAAACTGTAGGGTGGACGCGTGTGGCGAGGGAGCTTGCTCCCGCTGGGCAGCGCAGCGGCCCCAAAAGCCTGGGAGCGCTGCGCACTCCAGCGCGAGCAAGCTCGCTCGCCACAATAGTTCGTTCCTGCCGTGGTGTGTTCAGCCCTTCCAGACCTGTGGGTTAACCAGATCCTGCGGACGCTGCCCCAGCAAGGCGCTGCGCAGGTTGTCCAGGGCGCGATTGGCCATGGCCTCACGGGTTTCATGCGTGGCCGAGCCAATATGCGGCAGGGTTACTGCATTGCTCAGTTGGAACAGCGGCGATTCTGCCAGTGGCTCTTGCTCATACACATCCAGCCCGGCGCCACGGATTTTCTGGGTTTGCAGCGCTTCAATCAGCGCCGGTTCATCCACCACCGGCCCACGGGAAATGTTGATCAGGATCGCACTGGACTTCATCAGCGCCAATTCGCGCGTGCTGATCAAGTGGCGGGTCTTGTCGCTCAACGGCACCACCAGGCAGACAAAATCCGCCTCGGCCAGCAACTGTTCCAGGCTGCGGAACTGCGCGCCCAGCTCCTGCTCCAGCTGGATCTTGCGGCTGTTGCCGCTGTACAGAATCGGCATATTGAAGCCCAGGCGCCCGCGCCGGGCCACGGCTGCGCCGATGTTACCCATGCCGACGATGCCAAGGGTCTTGCCGTGTACATCGCAACCGAACAGCGGCGCGCCAACGCTGGCTTTCCACTCGCCGGCCTTGGTCCAGGCATCCAGCTCGGCCACGCGGCGCGCACTGCTCATGAGCAGGGCAAAGGCCAGGTCGGCGGTGCTTTCGGTGAGTACGTCCGGGGTATTGGTGAGCATGATCCCGCGCTCGTTGAAGTACGGCACGTCGTAATTGTCGTAGCCCACCGACACGCTGGACACCACTTCGAGCTTGCTCGCGCCTTCCAGCTGCGCACGCCCCAGCTTGCGGCCCACGCCGATCAAGCCATGGGCGTGGGGCAGGGCTTCGTTGAATTGAGCATTGATGTCACCCAGCTTGGGGTTCGGCGCGATCACCTCGAAGTCCTGTTGCAGGCGTTCGATCATTTGCGGGATGACGCGGCTGAAGGCAAGGACAGTCTTTTTCATTGCAGGCGGGCTCATCGACTACGGGAGAATGGTAAGCACGCTAACATTCCTGCCGACAATTGTCAGGACACCGCCGACCCCATGTGTACACAGTTGATCTGTGTTGCCAGGTATAAATCAGTTCGCCAGGCGTGTGCCGCCGAGGCTGCCGCTCAACTCGTACGCCACCAACTCCGCCTGATGCGCCGCCAGAATCTCCGGCAACGAACCACGCAGGTATTCCACCCAGGTCTTGATCTTCGCATCCAGGTACTGGCGCGACGGGTAGATGGCGTACAGGTTCAGCTCCTGCGAGCGGTAATTGGGCATCACCCGCACCAGCGTGCCGTTACGCAAACCTTCAATCGCCGCATACACCGGCAGGAGGCCGACGCCCATGCCGCTGGTGATCGCGGTTTTCATTGCATCGGCCGAGTTGACCAGGAACGGCGATGTATTGATCGCTACGCTTTCCTGGCCTTCGGGGCCGTTGAAGGTCCATTTGTCCAGCTGGATCACCGGGCTCACCAGGCGCAGGCAGGCGTGGTTGAGCAAATCCTGTGGCCGCTGTGCGCAGCCTTTGGCCTTGACGTAATCCGGCGAGGCACACGCGATGCTGTAGGTGATGCCCAGGCGCTGGGACACAAAACCCGAATCCGGCAGCTCGCTGGCCAGCACGATGGACACGTCGTAACCCTCGTCGAGCAGGTCCGGCACGCGGTTGGCCAGGGTCAGGTCGAAGGTCACGTCGGGGTGGGTGCGACGGTAACGCGCAATGGCATCAATCACGAAATGCTGGCCGATACCGGTCATGGTGTGCACTTTCAACTGCCCGGCGGGGCGCGCGTGGGCGTCGCTGGCTTCCGCCTCGGCTTCCTCGACATAGGCAAGGATCTGCTCGCAACGCAGCAAATAGCGCTTGCCGGCCTCGGTCAGCGCGATGCGGCGAGTGGTGCGGTTGAGCAAGCGGGTTTGCAGATGGGCCTCAAGGTTGGAGACCGCGCGCGAAACGTTGGCGGTGGTGGTATCCAGTTGCACGGCGGCGGCGGTGAAGCTGCCGGCCTCGGCCACGCAACTGAAGGCGCGCATATTTTGCAAAGTGTCCATGGAGTGTTCTCAAGGGAGATAGCAAATTGTGACAGAAAGTTACGCCGTCCAGTGATCCCTACCAACGGATTATCGCCTGAACGGTAACAAAGATTCACAGGAATGCCAGCTTATCGTTCCCCATGGCGCCCCCTAGAATTGCGCCACCTTCCCCGCCTCACCACCTCAGGAATTCGTTCGCCGTGCCGCGTCGCATCAGCAGAGAGCTGAAGGCTCTCATCAACAGAGCGCTGAAGGCTCTCATCAACAGAGCGCTGAAGGCTCTCAGTGTTTTGGCCTTATCGTTAGCAATCAGCGGCTGCATCGGAACCGGAGGAATCGCCCCCCAAGGCCAGGCCCTCAACGCCAATACCCTGGCCACCGACGCCGCGATCCAGAGTGCCGCGCAGGACGCCCACTGGCCCACCACGCAATGGTGGCAAGCCTACGGCGACGCGCAGCTCAACCGCTGGGTCGACCTCGCCACGCAAAACAGTCCGAGCATGGCCATGGCCGCCGCGCGGGTGCGGGAAGCGCGGGCCATGGCCGGGATTGCCGAGGCGGCCGAGTCGTTGCAGATCAGCAGTGACACCACCCTCAAGCGCCACAGCTGGCCGAAAGATCAGTTCTACGGGCCGGGCGCGTTGAGCGGTGCCAATACCTGGGACAACACTTCGTCCCTGGGCCTGAGCTACGCCCTCGACCTGTGGGGCCGCGAAAGCAATGCCAGCGAACGCGCCGTCGACCTGGCGCACATGAGCGCCGCCGAAGCGCGTCAGGCCCAGCTCGAATTGCAGAACAATGTGGTGCGCGCCTATATCCAGCTGTCATTGCACTTCGCCAACCGCGATATCGTTGCCGCCACCCTGGCCCAGCAACAGCAGATTCTGGATCTGGCCAACAAACGCCTGAACGCCGGGATCGGCACGCATTTCGACGTGAGCCAGGCCGAAACACCGCTGCCGGAAACCCATCGCCAGCTCGACGCCCTCGACGAAGAAATCGCCCTGAGCCGCAACCAGCTGGCGGCGTTGGCAGGCATTGGCCCAGGCGCAGGCGCGCAACTGCAACGCCCGAGCCTGTCCCTGGCCGCGCCGCTGAAGCTGCCCTCGAGCCTGCCCGCGCAATTGCTCGGCCAACGCCCGGACGTGGTTGCCAGCCGCTGGCAGGTCGCCGCGCAGGCACGTGGCATCGATGTGGCGCATGCCGGGTTTTATCCCAACGTCGATCTGGTCGGCAGCCTGGGCTATGTGGCCACCGGCGGCACGATGCTGGGGTTTCTCAGCGGGCAGAAATTCAACTACACCGTCGGCCCGGCGATCAGCTTGCCGATCTTCGACGGCGGTCGTTTGCGTGGGCAATTGGGCGAAGCCAGCGCCGGTTATGACATCGCCGTGGCCAAGTACAACCAGACGCTGGTCAATGCGCTCAAGGGCATCAGCGACCAGTTGATCCGCCGCGAATCCATGGACAAGCAAGCCACCTTTGCCACGCAGTCGATAGCTTCGGCGCAGAAAACCTACGACATCGCCATGATCGCCTACCAGCGCGGCCTCACCGATTACCTCAATGTGCTCAACGCCCAGACCCTGCTGTTCCGCCAGCAACAGGTCGAGCAACAGGTGCAGGCCGCGCGCCTGAGTGCGCATGCTGAATTGGTTACGGCACTGGGCGGCGGGCTCGGCGCCGGTAACGACGTACCACTGGACGCCAAGGCGCTCCCGAGCAAAACCCCGGCGGCGCTCGCCGTGTTTGATCACTGAGTAGATTGTAATGACTCCCTTGCCTGCACCGCTGCGCTGGTTGCACTCCCTTGAGTGGCGCCGTGGTTTTTTCGACTGGGTACGCAGTGATGGCGTGACCTGGGTGTATATCTTCAAGGTGCTGATCGCCGCGTTCCTGACGCTGTGGCTGACCATGCGCCTGGAGTTGCCGCAACCGCGCACGGCGATGATCACCGTGTTTATCGTGATGCAACCGCAGAGCGGCCAGGTGTTTGCCAAAAGCTTTTATCGCTTCCTCGGCACCTTGGCGGGCTCGGCGGTGATGGTGTTGTTGATCGCTTTGTTTGCGCAGAACACCGAGTTGTTCCTCGGCGCGCTGGCGATCTGGGTGGGCATCTGCACCGCTGGCGCCACGCGCAATCGCAACTTTCGCGCCTATGGTTTTGTGCTGGCCGGCTATACGGCGGCGATGGTCGGTTTACCGGCATTGGCAAACCCGGACGGCGCATTTATGGCGGCGGTCTGGCGGGTGTTGGAAATCTCCCTGGGGATTATCTGCTCCACCGTGGTCAGCGCCGCGATCCTGCCGCAAACCTCCAGCGCGGCGATGCGCAACGCCTTGTATCAGCGCTTTGGCGTATTTGCACTGTTCGTCACCGACGGCCTGCGCGGGCGCAGCCAGCGTGAAGGTTTCGAGGCCAGCAACGTGCGTTTTATCGCCGAAGCGGTGGGCTTGGAAGGGCTGCGCAGCGTCACCGTGTTTGAAGACCCGCATATGCGCCGCCGCAATGGTCGGCTCAGTCGCCTCAACAGCGAGTTCATGAGTATCACCACGCGCTTCAACGCCTTGCACCAGCTGCTCGAACGGCTGCGCGCCGATGCGGCCGATCACGTGGTTGCGGCGATCAAGCCCGGTTTGCAGGACCTTGCCGAAGTGCTCGACGGTTTCTCCGGCCGGGCGCTCACCAGCCCCGACGCCGCACGGCTGGTCAACCAACTCAGCGCCTACAAAGACGAGTTGCCCACCAAGGTGCGTGCCCTGCGTGCAAGCTTTCAAGAGGCCAACCCAAGCGAAGCCGAACAGCTGGATTTTCATACCGCCTACGAGCTGCTTTATCGTTTTGTCGATGACTTGCACAACTACGCGCTGACTCACGCATCCCTGGCCGAACACAGCCATGAACGCGAACAGTGGAGCGAGACCTTCATCCCCAAGACCAACTGGCTGGCCTGCGCGGCTTCGGGGATTCGTGCGGCGTTCATCCTCATCGTGCTGGGCAGTTACTGGGTGGCCACCGCCTGGCCCAGCGGCGCAACCATGACGCTGATTGCCGCCGCTACGGTTGGCTTGTCCGCCGCCACACCCAACCCCAAGCGCATGGCCTTCCAGATGGCCTGCGGCACCTTGATCGGCGCATTGGTGGGCTTTGTCGAAATGTTCTTTGTGTTCCCCTGGATCGACGGCTTCCCGCTGCTGTGCGTGATGCTCGCGCCGGTGATCATCTTCGGCTCGTTCCTGGCTTCACGCCCGCAATATGCCGGCGTGGGCGTGGGCCTGTTGATCTTCTTCAGCACCGGTTCGGTACCGGACAACCTCACGGTCTACAACCCCTACACCTTTATCAACGACTACATCGCCATGATCATCGGCATGCTGGTGTGCGCGGCGGCGGGCGCGATAATCCTGCCGCCCAACAGCCGCTGGCTGTGGCGCCGCCTGGAGCAGGACCTGCGCGAGCAAGTGGTGTACGCGATCAGCGGCAAGCTCAAGGGCCTGGCCTCGAGTTTTGAAAGCCGCACCCGCGACCTGCTGCACCAGGCCTATGGCCTTGCCGTCGGCCAACCGCACGTGCAGCGTGACCTGCTGCGCTGGATGTTCGTGGTGCTGGAAGTCGGCCACGCCATCATTGAGCTGCGCAAGGAACAGGCGATTTTGCCGGTGCACCCGGCGTATGCCGAATCCCAGCCGTGGCGCCAGGCGATCCGCGTGATGGGCCGCTCGCTGGTACGGCTGTTCCTGCAGCCCAGCAGCAGCAACCTGGAGCGCGGCCTGGTCGCTGTCGACCACGCGATCAGCCGCGTGCAGGCCACCGACGAACCCTTTGCCCCGCACTTCGATACCTCGGCCCTGCGTCGGGTCAAGAGCTACCTGCACTTTATCCGCACCTCGTTGCTCGACCCGCAATCGCCACTGGCGGCCCTGAAAGGAGCCCCGCATGCCCCGTGAAATCGCCTTCCATGGCCTGTACATGCCGACCATGACCCTGATGTTTTTGATTGCGGCCGTGCTGGCCTGGGCGCTGGACCGCTTCCTGGCCGGGTTCGACCTGTACCGTTTTTTCTGGCACCCGGCGTTGCTGCGCCTGAGCCTGTTCGTTTGCCTGTTCGGCGCCCTGGCGCTGAGCGTCTACCGTTGAGAATGCCCCGATGAAAAAGTTTTTCAGCCTGCTCGCGACCTTGCTGGTACTGGCTTTGGCGATCTGGATTGGCCGCACGTTGTGGGTGCATTACATGCAAACGCCCTGGACCCGCGATGGCCGCGTGCGCGCCGACATTATCAATGTGGCGGCGGACGTCACCGGTGAAGTGGTCGACGTGCCGGTGCGTGATAACCAGTTGGTGAAAAAGGGCGACCTGCTGATGCAGATCGACCCTGAGCACTACCGCATTGCCGTCAAGCAGGCGCAGTCGCTGGTGGCTTCGCGCAAAGCCACCTGGGAGATGCGCAAGGTCAACGCCCATCGCCGCGCCGACCTCGACGCTTTGGTGATCTCCAAGGAAAACCGCGACGACGCCAGCAACATCGCCGACTCGGCCCTGGCCGATTACCAGCACGCGCTGGCACAACTGGAAGCCGCCGAGCTGAATTTGAAACGCACACAAGTGGTGGCGGCAGTGGACGGCTATGTCACCAACCTCAATGTGCATCGTGGCGACTACGCACGCATCGGCGAGGCAAAAATGGCCGTGGTGGATATGAACTCGTTCTGGGTCTACGGCTTCTTCGAGGAGACCAAGCTGCCGCACGTCAAAGTCGGCGACAAAGCCGATATGCAACTGATGAGCGGCGAGACGTTAAAGGGCCACGTGGAAAGCATCTCGCGGGGTATCTACGACCGTGATAACCCCGAGAGCCGTGAGCTGATCGCCGATGTGAACCCGACCTTCAACTGGGTGCGCCTGGCCCAGCGGGTGCCGGTGCGGATACACATTGATGAAGTGCCGGAGGGTGTGTTGTTGGCCGCCGGCATCACCTGCACCGTGATTGTCGATCGCGACCTGTGAGTCGCCTTGATATTCAAGTTATCCAAAGAAACACTGCAGAGACCCTATGCCCTCTGGTTCTACACCGATTATGTTGGCACCGATGAGGATTCTCTGTTCGGCTAGTTCGGTTAGCAGCACAGGGTCGTTTCGGGCGGGGGAACCCAAGTCGTTATAGCCTTGGTTGTTGAAGGCCTTATTCAGTGTGCCGTCGGCGCTGAATTTGGCTATGTAGATCAAGTTGCCCGATGAGGCCGTGACAAGGTCGCCTGCGGCTGTACTCATGATGGCGTGCCAGCCATTGTCGTAAGCGCTATTGAATTGGCTGACCAAGGGCTTGCCATTATTGAACAACTGATGCGCCGCGCCATTGGGGGTAATGGCACACAGTAACCCGCGTGTAGCGTCGACATAGTTCATGCCCACTTGGCCGGCACCTACAAGACTGCGGTCTGCGCGCTCCGTGAGACCGTTGAAGGTAGTGTGGTCGGTAATGTCAAGTATGCGGTAGACACCCGGGTTTTGCGGATCACCAAAGGTTTCGTCCAACGTGCCGTCGTGGTTGAGGCGGGCGAACATTGCGGTATGGAGTGCAGGGGTGAATCGGGCATGGCCAGCAATAACGATTTTCTGGTCGTGGCCCTGGCTGATACAGGCGTTAACGGCAGTCGCGGCAGCGGTATTCTTCAGTTTGAAGTCTAGTCTGCCATTGCCGTTAAGAACGGTGTCCAACTTACCATTGGGCTGCAAGCGAAACACAGTGCCCACTGTCGAGTGCGAATTGTAGCGCTTGGAGTAATTGGCGCTGACCAGAATGTACCCATCATCCTGTACGTGCACGGTCGTCGAGTCTGCCGTCAACCCTTCGTCGTTATGGGTGAGTAGAGTGCACATGCCTTGATTGGCAAAAGCTGTGTCAAATGCGCCGTTGCTTTCGAAGCGCGCAACGACCACGTCCGCCCAACCATTGCCCTTGTCACGCCATGTCCAGCCCACCATCAGGATTTTTCCGTCGGGTTGGACTGTCAGCCTCGAACCTCCGGCCGGCACTGAGGGGAAGAAGTTACCGGTAACCAGACCCTTGTTGCCAAACGTTTTATCAAGTTTGCCATTGGCGTCTAAGCGGCCTAAGCCAAATATGTTATTGAGGCCGTGTTGAAATAAGTTGGCACAGAACAGAATGTTGCCTTCCTTATCGGTCGTCAGCCCTTTGAAGAGATGCAACACGACCAGTTCAGGATGCTCCGCCAGGATCTCATATAATGTGATTTCTCCATTGACGCCAAAGCTTGGGTCCTTAGTGCCGGAGCCGTTAGCCACATTCATGTTGGTATGCCTCTATCTGTCAGCGGGGCGCTGCCATGTCGGCGCGGGACGTTCATAGCCGAAGCAACAGTTTTGAGTCTGTTCTTTGGGGGCATACCTCGTCTACTGTCAGATCTGACAGGTATTAAGGGGTTATTGCTTGCTCAAGGGAGTAACACATAGGTCTCATGCAAATGCCGCCACAACAGCGCGCCACTCGCCTGCTTCTCGAACACCACGGTTGCGCGTCGATCGGTCTGCGTGCCGCTGTCATCAATCTGATGTTCGCGATAAGTCACCGTAGCGCCGCGCGCATGCCGGTCAATCCCGGTCATTTCGCTCAGGGTGATCTTCAGCCCTGGGCGCATGCCGCCCAAGCGGGTGAACAGCGCATTCACACCGGCCGCATTGACCCGTGCACCGGTGGCAGGCGCAACCATGCTGAACTCAGGCGAAAAGCGTGCGAGCAAGTTCTGCAACGTGCCTTCAGGCGCAACCCCGGCAAGCCATTGTTCGATCTCGACGTGGGTCTGGATCACTTCTTCAAAAAAATCGCTGTAGTCAATCATGGCTATGCCTCGCTGGCTGGGTGAAGCAGTGTCCGTACTCTGGACGCATCCAGGCGCAGCACCGCGAAAAGGGGCAGCAGTGTCAGGGCTGCGGCTATCGTGAAGGTTATGGCGAACGAATCCAAGGCCGACAACAGCGCACTGAGTGCCGCCGTGCCCAGGCAAAAACTCACCTGCCGGTTGATGTTCCACAGGGCGCTGGCGTGGCCCATGCGCTCGGCGCCAATGTCGAGAAACGCCAGCGTCTGCGCGGTGCTGCTGCATAGACTGCCGCCCAGACCCATCAACGCGTAGGCGGGAATCGCCCAGGTTGGCTGGTTCAACAACAGTATGCCAACGCATTGCAGGGCCATGCCCACCAGCAACAACGGTTTTGGACCGCAACGGTTGAACAGTTTTTTACTCAGGTAAATCGCCAGTGCCGATGCCATTGCCCACGGCAGCATCAGCGCACCGGTCTGTGTGGCGTCATAGCCCAGGCCGCGCAGGTAGAGGATGGCGATCAGGCTGGTGCCGATAAACACGCCAGGGATGCACAGGTATACAAGCATCGCCACGCGCAGCATCGGGCTGCGGATTTGCCTGAAGATACTCCCCACATCGAGTGCCGGACGCACGGTTGCGGGCACGTCGGGTTTTATCCACAGCATTGCCAGCAGCAAGGTGATCAATGCCAGCGGCAGGTTGGCGTAGAAGATCCAGCGCCACGAGACGCTGTCGACAATCACGCCACCCAACGCTGGAGACAACGCCGGCACCAGCAGGGCCACCGACATGACGCGTGCCGTCAGTGAGCTGCGTTCTACGGCTGGAAAATGTCGATACGCCAAGGCTTGCCCCACCGGGATCAGCAAGCCGCCGCCCAAGCCTTGCAGCAAACGCCAGCCGATCAGCGCTTCAATCGAGCCGGCCTGGCCAACCATCACCGAGGCCCCAGCGAACAGCAACAGGCTGGTGGCAATCAAGTTGCGTTCGCCCAGCATGGCGGCCAGCCACACGCTAAAAGGAATGATCACGGTCAACCCGAGCATGTAGGCGTTGCTGACCCTGGCCAATTGCGTCACCGAGGCGTGCAGCTCCAGGGCGATATCCGGGTAGGCGATGGTGGCGACAAACATGTTCACCAGGTCCAGGGCAAAGCCCAGCAGAAAGATCCAGGCGACTTTCGAGCGGTAGGTCATAAACGCGATCCTGCGAGTGAAGCGGGCAGGGTAGGCGCGATGCAGGGTTTGGGATACGTCGGTTTGCCTGTTAGTTTGTCAAAATTATTTTGACAAAGGAACGTGAGGCTTATGGTCAGCCTGGACCGATTCGACACCTTCAAAGCCGTGGTCGAGGCTGGCTCGCTCACCGCCGCTGCCGATCGGCTGGGCCAGACCCGCGCCGTGGTCAGCTTCAACCTCAAGCGCCTTGAGGCAGAACTGGGCGTGACCCTGTTAACCCGTAACACCCGCCAATTAGCGTTGACGGATGCCGGCGAGCGCTTTTACCTGCGTTGTACGCGCATGCTCGAAGAAGCCCGGCTGGCAGTGGAAGAAGCCCGCTCTGAACATGCCCAGCTCAAAGGCACCTTACGCATCACCACCACGGTGGAATACGCGCTGGCAGTCGTTGCCCCAGCGGTGGAGGCTTTTCGGCGGCTGCACCCGGACTTGAACATTCACTTATCCACATCCTCCACCCATGCCGACTTGATCTCCGAGCGCTTTGACGTGGCGATTCGGCTGGGGCGACTGCTCGACTCCAATCACCGGGCGGTGCAGCTGTCGACCTTTGAGGTGTTTGCCGTAGCCGCACCGGAGTTTGCCAAGGTGCAAACCCTGGATGCGTTGGAACGCGTGCCCAAGCTAGGCCATGGCCGCTTGACGGAGCTGAGCCTGACCGACCCGGCCGGCGACGGGCATCAATACCGTTCCGGCCCTGCTGCGCTGGTGGCTGACAGTGCGTCTGTGCTCCAGGCTTTTGCCGTGCGTGGGCATGGTGTGGCGGTACTGCCGCAATGGCTGGTGCAGGGTGATCTGGAGGCGGGGCGGTTGGTGCGCTTACTGGCGGATCATCGGTTTACCCCGCAAGGGATTTACGCCATGTACCCGGATACGCGGCATTTGCCGCTGAAGGTGCGGGCGTTTATTGATTTTATGAAGGGCTAGAGTGAGCCCGAGAGTCCAAAGCGCTTCTTCAGGACTTTCTCCAGCAATCCTTTTGGCAACAACGCCGCCATCAACGGCAACGCTCGGCTGCCATTGCCCGCACGCAACATCCGTGGCGGTTTTGGTTGTTGCACAGCCTTAAGCACTTGAGCTGCAAAATGCTCGGCCGAGGTCGGGTTGCCCTGTGAGGCCTGGGAGCGCGCGCGAATGCCTTCGCGCAACGGCCACCACGGCGATTGTTCGTTGATTAGCAGTTCGGCCTGGGCGCCGGCGTTTTTCGCGAAGCTTGTGTTGATGGCTCCCGGCTGTACTTCCAACACACGAATCCCAAAGGGTGCCAGTTCCATGCGCAAGGCATCGCTTAAGGCATGCACCGCCGCTTTCGATGCGCAGTAGGCACCGGCAAACGGCGTGACCAGTACACCCGAAACGCTGCCGATATTCACCACTAAACCTTTACTGCGCCGCAGCGCGGGGAACAGCGCCTGGGTGACGCCGACGATGGAAAACACGTTGGTCTCGAACTGGCGCTGCATGGCTTCGGTGCCGCCGTCGAGCAATGGTCCCATGGCGCCGTAGCCGGCATTGTTGATCAGCACATCCAGTTCACCCAATTGTTCGGCCAGGCGCTGCAAGGCCGCGCTGTCGTTGACGTCCAGTAGCACGGCATTGAAGCCGGCAGCGGCAAGTGCGGCGACATCGGCTTCGCGGCGGGCGCTGGCCCACACGTCGAAGCCGGCGGATTTGAAGGCGTCAGCGAGCGCGCGGCCAATGCCACTGGAACAACCGGTGATAAGTACGTTGGGCATGGGTCAATCCTTTGTCAGTCCGAGAAACTGCCTTGCAGGTGCTCGGCGCGAAATTCCAGGGTTTGCGGGCGGTAGCCGGGGCGCAGCGGCGGCGTGGGCAGGCAGTCGTCCCAGGTGGCGCCGGCCTGTAGTTCGCCGGGGCCGCGATAGCGCGGGGCAGCATAAACGTTATCGGCCAGGTTCACCGTGTCGCCCGGCGCATAGGCTGCGAGGCGCCAGCGCAATTCGGTGAGCGGCACGTCGTTGCCGTTGATCAGTACCAGTTTTAACGGGCGGTCGGCCGGGCATTCCTGCGGCGCATAGCTGATGCGCAGTTCCAGGCGCGCCAGTTGCGAGGCTTCGCGGCTGTCCAGCCACACCACCCAGATGGCGACGAAACCCAGGCCGACGGCGGCGGCCAGCGATACCGGCAGGGCCTTGGCGGGGTAGCGCAACAGCAGGATCAGCCAGGTGATGATCAGGAGAACGCCGAAGAACATGGAGACCACCTCGAATAGGGAACCAGCATCCTAACTTAAGCGTAGGTGGGATTGGGTAGCTTGAGGGGTGTGTTGGCTGGGCGGACGCTTTCGCGAGCAAGCCCGCTCCCACAGTTGGACCGCGTTCCCCTGTGGGAGCTGGCTTGCCTGCGAAGACTTATTTACTGAGCAGAAGAATCCGCCTGCAAGCCTTCGATGGAAGCCTCAACCAGTGCCAAGCCGGTTTCAGCCAATTGCAGGCTGGCCCAGTTCAGGTAGCTCTGGTGTTCGGTGCACAAGTCTTGAGCCGCCAAGGTGAGCACGCGCGCGGTGCCTAAAACATAGCTGGCATGTTCCAGTGCATGTTCGATGGGAATGCCGGGTTGTACGCAAAAAAGAGGTTCTTCACTGCGGTCGCTGGGGCCGAAGGTGGTGGGGCGGGTGGTTTGTTTGGACATGGTGGATCTCCTGATGAAAATGGGATCCTATGAGTTCGCGAGGCCGTCAAACCTCATCACGAATGAGTCGTGACAGGCGCGAGGATAGGCAGGATGGGGCAAGGGTCAATGCTGGCGGGATGCTTTATCGATCGTTCCCACGCTCTGCGTGGGAATGCATCCCGTGACGCTCTGCGTCACCCATGCACCGGGCGTGAGTCGGGACGCGGAGCGTCCCAGGCGGCATTCCCACGCGGAACGTGGGAACGATCAGTGGGCAGGAAGGCGGCAGGGGTCAATGCTGGCGGGGTGCTTTGTCGATCGTACCCACGCTCTGCGTGGGAATGCATCCCGTGACGCTCTGCGTCACCCATGCACCGGGTGTGAATCGGGACGCGGAGCGTCCCAGGCGGCATTCCCACGCGGAGCGTGGGAACGATCAGTGGGCAGGAAGGCGGCAGGGGTCAATGCTGGCGGGATGCTTTATCGATCGTTCCCACGCTCTGCGTGGGAATGCATCCCGTGACGCTCTGCGTCACCCATGCACCGGGCGTGAGTCGGGACGCGGAGCGTCCCAGGCGGCATTCC
>NZ_CBFHAZ010000041.1:0-49502 GCF_965653655.1 Pseudomonas onubensis
GGCTTGCTCGCGAATGCGGTGGGTCAGTGACAGATGAATTGACTGACACACCGCATTCGCGAGCAAGCCCGCTCCCACATTTAGACCGTGTTGCATCAGGTAGACAGGCTTTTGCTTTGCACTTGATCCGGCTCTTGCCTAACCACTCAGGTCGGCTTTTGATCTGAGGCGCCCCGTTAACCACCGTGACCGCAGCAACGGATATGTACACCGACAAACACCCCGCCCACCCCTAAGGCCCACACACCAACACCTGCCGCTCATAGTTCAACGCCTTGTTCTGCGGCGCCAACGCATAGCTGGCGTTACATTGCTGCTCGCCCCACTTGATCACCAGCGTCCCTCGATCCTGCTCCACCAACGCCAGCGCATTCCCATTCGGGTCCGCAATCGCCAGTTGCTTACCCGCCGAGTCCTCCAGCGAAGCCCCGAACGATAACGGCTTGTGCTGCGCATCAAACAACTCGAACAACACCCTGCGCCCGGTAGTGCCGCTGTAACGCGCCACCACGATAGCCCCCCGGCGCGGCACCAGTTGCTGGGTGGCGTTGGTAATTTCCACATCGCCGCCCAGATCACGGGTGTCCAGGCTGATCCAGTTCACCCGGTAAGGTTGCGCCGTAGGAATCACCGCATAGCCGTTATAGCCCGTCTCTACACCACTGTAACTGCCGATTTTGGCCCCGGAGATGCCCGGCACTTCGGCCAGCGCAAACGTCTCGCTGACGGTCTGGCCCAGGTTGACGCCGCCCGCATGCGCGACCACCGAACCCGCGAGGTTAAGGTTCTGCGAGTTATAGCCCTGGCCCTGGCTGTAGCCCAGGCTCACATCCGCCATGGAAGTCCGGCTGTTGATATTCACCGAGCCGGAGTCGCCACTCGCATCGCTATGGCCGGCCTGCACCGAATAGAAGGTGTCGCTGGTATCGGCAACGTAACCGTTGATACCGGCTTGCGTGGTGGTGTCGCCGCGCTGATGGCTGGTGGTCACAAAGGCCCGTGGCGCGCGGGCCTGGCTGCCGAGTGGGAACGAGACGGACAGGTTCACCTGGGTGTCGCTGCTGGGCTCGCCATAGGTGACGATTTGCTGGGTACGCGTCACGCCAAGGTTATAGCTCAGGTCGCCCCAGTTGCCGGTGTAGCCGGCGGACAAGCTGCGCGAACCGCCACGGTTCCAGTAGCGCTGGTCGCTGGCGTTGACGTACAGGCTGCCGAATTCGCTGTTACGCCCCAGGCTCTGGTTGATGGTCAGGTCGGTGCGGGTTTTTGAATGACCAGTGCGCACGCGCACGTCTTCACTGTTGTCTTCCACATGGTCGGTGAGGGTGCGGTAGCCCTCGGTGGAATAACGGTAGGCGGCCAGGGTGAAGTTGGTGTCGGTGCCGGCAAAGGTTTTTGCGTACAACGCTCGCACGCTGCTGCCCTGGCTGGTTTGCCCGCGCGCCTTGCTGGACGAGTGTGTGGTGTCCAGGGAGAAGGCGCCGAACGCGGTGTTCTTGCCGGCGCCGATCGACAGCGCGCTGTAGTCCTCACTGGCTTGCAGGCCGACGATGCCGCTGAGGTTGCTGGTCAAGCCATACGCCAGCGTGCCGCTCAGAAAGCGCGGGGTCCCCAGGCCGTCGGCATTGCTCTTGAACGTACCCGCCGAGAGGCTGTACTTGACCTGGCCTTCACGCACCATGATCGGCAAACTGGAAAATGCCTGCATCGTCACCCGCCGGCTGCCGTCGGCTTCGATCACGGTGATCTGCAGGTCGCCGTTGGAGCCGCTGGGGTAGATGTCGTTGATCTCGAACGGCCCCGGCGCGACGTTGGCGGTGTAGAGGATGTAGTCGTTCTGGCGGATCTCTACGGTCGCGTTGGTCTGCGCCACGCCACGGATCACCGGCGCGTAGCCGCGTTCGCTGTCGGCACGCATGCCGTCGTCGGAGGCCAGTTTGAGGCCGCGATAACGCACGCTGTCGAACAGGTCGGTGTCGGAGAAAATCTCGCCGGCGCTGAACTGGCCCTTGATCGCCGTCATGTCGTGCTGCACGTAGGTGCGGTTGCTGGTGAAGGTGTTCGAGCGGTCAGTGCCGCTGCTCATGTTCGATTCGTTGCGCAGGCGCCAGGCGCCCAGGTTGATGCCGTTGCGCAGCCCGAGGTTATTGGCGATGCGGGTTTTATAGTCGCCGGCGGTGCGGCTGCTGTTGAGCTGGTAGTTGATGAACGCGGCCGGCACGCCGTCGTCCCACAACTGCGGGTCGACATACCCGCGCAAGCCGCGTTGCATGGCCACTTGCGGAATGCTCGCCAACAGGCGCAGGCGGCTGCTGTCGTAACGCACGCTGGCGTCTTCGATCATGTCCGCGAGGGCATAACACTCTTGCGGTTGCTGCGGGTCGAGTTTGCCTTCGGCCTGCAAGCGGCTCATGTCGACGCCCAGTTGCTTGAGCAGGTCGAGGGTGAGGCAGGCTTCGACCCGGCCGTTTTTCGGGTTGCGCTTGAAGTCGATGTCACGTCGGCCCACCAGCACTTCGTTGCTGTACAGGTCGACACGGTAGTTGCCCGGCAGCACGCTGTTGGCCGAGAGCAGTTGCTGCAAATCGACGGGCGACTGCGAGCCTTGCAGGAACGTGGTGTTGAAGCTTTGCGCTGCATCATCGGCCATCGCCCAGGTGGGCAGGCTGGTGGCAATCGCGAGCGACAGCGTCTTCAACTTCAGTACGCCTCGTGCGGGCCTGTTGCTGGAAAGAAAAGACATGCGAAGACCTATGACATCCCTGATTGACGGACAGCCGGGCACGCAAACACGCACGCGAAGTGAGCTTGTGGGTTAGCTAAACGATTTAGGGTTTGAGGCGCGATTCCGTCGCGTGCGCAGGTAACGCAGCGCCGCTCGACAGGGGCGCGCTGTAGTGGTTTTGCGCGCCATAGTCGTTGATGCTGGAAAACGACAGCTGCACCGGGCCGTTGGCAATTGCCGCGCTCAGCGCAAACTGTTTTTGTTCGCCGGGCGCGATCATGGTGGAGTCGCTGGCGAGTTGTGCCTGCACTTTGATGTCGGCCATGGACACGTGGTACAGCGTCGGGTTTTTCACCTGCAACAGGGTCTGGCCGGCGTGTTTGGCCAGTGTCCACTCAAGTTGCGCAGGGGCTTGCAGCGCGCTGCCGGTGAGGCCGGCAGGGCGGTAGAAAATCTTGATGCGCTGGCGGATGGCCAACTGCAAAGTGTTCTCGGCGTCGCTGGCCTTGGGGATTTCCTGCACATTAAGCCACACCACCGACTCACGGTCCGTGGGCATGCCCTTGCCTTCATACAGAATGCGCAGCAATTGTTGCTCCTTGGCGAACACCCGCGCCAGCGGCGGCGTGACGGCAAACGGCGCGCGGCTGGCGCTGGCGTCGTTCATGTCGACCCAGGATTGAATCAACACATCCTGGTTGCCGTTGCGCACGGTGATATTGGCTTCCTTGTGGTCGCCATCAAACACGATTCGGGTGGCATTCAATGAAATGCTGGCGGCGGCCTGGGCAGCCATAAGCAAGCCCAGCAGCCCCAAGCATGCGGCGATAGAACGAGGCGGCATGAGGGTTATCCGGTGTAATCAAAAGACAATGGCGAGGCCGCAGGGCCTCGCGCGTTCGGTGCCTGGGGCGCCGAGTTATTCGTATTGCAGGATGAACGGCAGGGTGGCATCACCACGACCGGCGGTGGACGAACCGGCGGCTGCGGTAGTGACGTAGGCGGCTGCGAAGCTCAGGGTGGCGTCGCCGCCAGCCGTGCCGGCGCCGTGCATGGTGCTTTCGATGCGCGCAGTGCTTGGCGAGCTGAGGTCGATCAGGCTGCCGTTGCTGTCGAGCAGGGCGATACCGACGTTTTGTGCAGTGGCCGAACCCGGGTTCAGGGCCAGGACTTTTTTGCCGGTGACCAGGCCCGAACCGCCGTTGTTGGCGTCAAAGATCATCGCGACTTTGGTGCCCTGGTTGCAGTTGACGTTCAGGTTGAAGTCTTTGGCGGTGACACGGCCTGCGGTTGGGTTTTCGGCGGTGCCCATGTCCTTGATCGACACGTTGCCCATGTCTACCGAAATGGTGCGGTCGGAGTTGGCGCCGTCGACCGAGCAGGCATCGTTGTTGATCACGCCGGTGAAGGTGATTTTACCGCTGCCGCCCAGGGTCGGCGTCGCCGTGTCGTCTGCAAATGCACTGCCGGAAGCAGCGATAATGGCCGAGGCGATAACAGCCAGGGAGAACTTCTTCATGATGATGTCCGTTAGTGTTAGTTGGAAAATGCTGTTGTTGAACTGCGAGAGGAGAATAAGCGGCGAAGGCGGGCGAGCGAATAAGACGATTCTTATAAGTCGGGAAACAGGCGGTTTAGAACGGCGGGCAGGCGCGTGAAGACTCAGCAAATAAAGGGCGAAGCCATTGTTTTAAATGGCTTGCTGGTGGTGGGTTAGTTGAAGATATTGCGCGCCAGGCAATAAGCGAGCAGGTCCTGGTCGCTGCTCACTTCAAGTTTGCGCATGGCCGATATCTTTTGCGCGCTGATGGTCTTTGAACTGCGGTTCTGACTGCGCGCAATATCACTGACGCTCATCCCGGAAATAAATAAACGCAGGATCTCGAACTCTTTGGGCGACAAACTGGTAAAGCGCTCGTCAATCGCCTTAAGGGTCTCGATCACCGAGGTTTTTGGCGGTTCCAGGCTGCGGTAGGCGCTCTGCTGGGCAATTGCCTTGAGCGCCAGTTGAATCTCGGTGTGCAACTGGCTTTTCTGGATGATGCCGACCACACCCAGCTCTTGCAGGCGGGTGAGGATCAGATGGTTGGAAATCATCGTCAGGATCAGGATCTGCACCTGCGGGAAATGCCGCTTGAGGTACTCGACCAATTTGAGCCCGTCGCCGTAGGGCGAGTCGCCCGGCATGTTGTAGTCGGTGATCACAATGTCGGCACCTTGGTGCTGCAACAGTGCGATCAGGCCGGCCGAACACACGGCCTCGCCGACCACCTGGAAGCGTGTGTCGCGCTCCACCAGTTCGCGAACGCCCAGCAATACGATCGGGTGATCGTCCGCAATTACCACGTTGAATTTTTTCATAAAGGGCCGTCCGTAGTGCCTGTTCAAGTGAGTGAAGAGTGCCCGGGCTGAAGAGTTTCCAGAACGGCCGACAGACGCTGCATCACCGCCTTTACCTTGAGCTCAAGTGCCGTGTCGAGGCTGCCGCGGTTAAGTGCGCTTTCCAGTTCGATGCACGCCTGGGCCAGGCTGAGTGCCTGGACTGCGCCCATTGCGCCGGCGACCGAATGCAGCAATTGGCCCAGGCCGTGGGCATCACGTTGCGCCAGGGCGGCACCGATACGCTGCAAGTCCTGCTGCACGCTGCTGATGAACAGCGGGCGCATCTTGTCCGACAGTTGCACGCTGTCGTCAAAAGATGCAGCGGCAGGCTCCAGCGCGGGCTTGACCTTGCACACCTTGATCAATTGGCCGCGCAGGGTTTGCAGGCTTAACGGCTTGACGATCCAGGCGTTCATGCCCACCGCCAGGCAGCGCACGCCTTCCTCGCGCATGGCATTGGCGGTCACGCCGATAATCGGCAGGTGCGGGTCGTGCTCACGCAGCGTCCTGGCCAGTTCATAGCCATTCATCAACGGCATATTTACGTCAGTCAGCACCAGGTCAAAGGCCTGCGGTTGCCACAGTTGCAGTGCCTGCTCGCCGTTGGCGGCCAGGCTCACTGAACAGCCGAGCGCTTCGAGCTGTTCCTTGATGATCGCCTGGTTGACGGGGTTGTCCTCGGCCACCAGGATGCGCAACCCCAACTGCCCGGCGCTTTGTGGCCGGGCCGCTGCGGGTTGCTCATGCTTGCCATGCTGCGCCAGCGACACGGTGCTGGCGATGCTGCGCACATCGTGCAGGTCGACCACCCAGCCTTGCGCCGTGTGCAGCGGCGGGCTGTGTGCGCCCGGTTGGCACAGCACGCGTTGGCCGGCCCACGGCTTGGCGGGCTCGCTGGGTAGCAGGTCCACCAGCACCGCATGGCGGCTGTCTTTTTCCTGGGTGGTTGCCGCCAAGGCGGCTGCGATGCCCAGCCGATTGAGCCAGTCACTCATCGACTGCGCCAGTTCGCGCACCGGCGCCTGCACGTACACCGGCGTCGGGCTGGGTTCGATCAGCGGCAGGTTGGTCAGCGCGCCGCAACACAGCGGCAGGCGCATTTTCAGGGTAAAGCTGCTGCCCAGGCCCGGCTCACTGACCACGCGGATTTCGCCGTCCATCATCTGCGCCAGCCAGCGGCAAATCGGCAACCCCAGCCCGGCGCCGCCTTCGCCGGCGGTGTCCGGCGCCTGGTAGAACAGGTCGAACAGCTTGGCCTGCTGCGCTTCGGGAATGCCGACGCCGGAGTCGGTGACTTGCCATTCCAGGTCGACATGCTCGGCGTCCAGCGCCATCACCCGGGCACGAATCACCACACGCCCGATGTCGGTGAACTTGATCGCGTTGCTCACCAGGTTATTGAGGATCTGGCGAATGCGCATCGGGTCGCCCATCAGGCAGTCCGGCAACTGTGGGTCGATGCAGCTGTAGAGTTGCAGCCCTTTGCGCTGGGCGAAAGCGGCGTAGGTGTGCAAGGTGTCTTCGAGCATGTCCAGCGGGCAGAAGTCCACGGCTTCTATCGCCATTTGCCCGGACTCGATCTTCGACACGTCCAGCACATCGCTGATCAGCTGGAACAGCGTCGCGGACGAGCGTTGAATGGTGTGCAGGTAGGTTTTCTGAGGCGCGTCCAGGTCGGTCAGGCCGAGTAACTCCAGGGTGCCGAGCACGCCATACAGCGGCGTGCGGATCTCATGGCTCATGGTTGCCAGGAACAACGTCTTGGCCTCGTTGGCGGTATCGGCGGCGTGACGTGCCTCTTCCAGCGCCTGGGCGTCTTCGATGTGCCGGGTGATGTCGTTGAAGGCATACAGGCGCACGTTTTCGGCTTGATAGCGGGTCGACACAAAGCCGATTTGCAGGTGCCGGCCTTCGATCTCCAAATGGCTTTCGCCGCTCTCAACGCTGTCGTGTTGACCGGCCATGGCCGCCACCAGACGTGCGGTGCCCGGCCATTGCTGGGCGCGCTGGTTTTCGATCAGCACCTTGCCGTCGCTGCGGCGCACCACACACAAGCCGGTGGGCGCGGTGTCGATGATCACGCGGCTGAACGCCACGCTTTCGGCGATGCGTTCGTGGGCCAGGCGCGCCGGATTGATCACCTGGCGCCGGTACCAGCGGCTGCCGGCCCAGCCCAGGGTGACCAGGCTGACCAGCAGCAGCGCGAGGGTGCTCAATGGCCATAACGCCGAGTGGAAGAAGTGCGAGTAGTTCAGGCCATAGACCGCGCTCCAGGGCCGGTCGCCGGCCTGGGTAATCTTGAAGTCAAAGCCATTCGCAGTGAGGTGCACGCCATCACGGAGTGACGCTTCGGTCTCTGGACCGATCAAGCGGTTGCCGTCGGGTGCGATAAGGGTGAAGCGATCAAACGCCGAGTGATCCAGCGCGCGTTGCACATCGTCGACTTGCGACAGGTCGAGCAAGGTGCCGATCACCGCCTGGCCCTGGCCGTCGAGTGCCAGGCCCATGTAGGCCAGCAAGTGCTCGGGTTCCGGCCCCGCTTTCCAGTACACCCAATCCTGCTCCAGCGGCTGCGGCGTCTGCGCGAAGGTTTGTTGTACCGCTGTGACCAGTGCCACCTGGTTGCCGGTTTCTTCAGCGCTTTCGCGACGCTGGTAGCCCACGGAAGGAATGGTGATGGCGTAGTGTGTCTGGCGATTGACTAGAAACGTTTGCGGCGCTTCATACGGCGACGAGGACCAGAAGGCGCTGTAGTAGCTGGTGAGGTGCGCGCCCAGGGCAAAAATCGGTGGCCGGGCAGCAACGCCGACCTGTTGCTCATCGAATTTGACATCGAACGGCACCGAAAACGAGTACTTCTGACCTACGTATAGCGTGCGGCGGTTCTCGACCATACGGCTCTTGAGGCTGACCTGCACGTTGGTGGCCCGCAGCAATTCGGCCTGGATGCCCGGATGCGCCAGGCTCTTGAGATAGGTTTGCTGCTCGGTGAGGTTTTCCATCAGCCGCGCAAAATGAAAGCGCGTTGCGCCATACCGGGTTTCGATTCCGCGTTGCAGTGACCAGTAGTTGGTAAGGAGCAGCAGCAACGCGATTCCCATCAGCACCATCAGGCCTTTGTTCAGGCGTACGGAACTGCGGGTAAAGGCTTCGAGTATCGCGTTGTTGTGCTTCATCAGGGGTTTCCGCAGGCGCAGGACAAATCGGCACTGGATGGAGCTTACTCTTTAGAAAGGGCAAATAATCCGGGGCCTCCGGCTAGTGAGATGTCGCGGGGCCATCATTGTTCAGTAGTTGCTGAAATTGGTCTGAAGACACCGCGTGGGAGATCAGGAAGCCCTGCACTTGATTGCAGTCTATTTTGCGCAGCAGCGCCAATTGCGCAGGTGTTTCCACGCCTTCGGCGACCACCGTGAGGCCGAGCTTGCGGCCCAGCGCGATGATGCTCGCCAACGCCTGGGCGATGCCTTCGTTGTCGTGGCTACCCTGCACCAGCGCCTGGTCGATCTTCAGTTCGGTGAACGGTGTGGAGACCAGGTTGAGGTAGGAGCTGTAGCCTTTGCCGAAATCATCCTGGGACAAGCCGAAGCCTTTGATGCGCAAGCGGCAGGCACCGGCGTAGAAGTTGCTGATGTCTTGGGGCACCGAGCATTCCATCAACTCGAAACAGATCATTCCCGGGATGCCGTCGTGGTGCAGCACGAACTCCAGCAAGCGGTCCGCCAGGTCATGGCTGTTGAGCAGGTGGGTGGGCAAGTTGATCGCCACCGGGATTTCATAGCCGCGCTGGCGCCATTGCTCCTGGGCGTGAATCGCCTGTTTGAGCACCAGCCACAACAGCCGTTCTTCCAGCTCGAAGGCCTTGATCGCCGGCAGGAACGCGGCCGGCAGCATCACGCCTTGCTCGGGATGCATCCAGCGCACCAGGGCTTCGGCGGCGACGATACGCCCGTTGGCGAGGGATTTTTTCGGTTGGAACCAAGCCTGCAATTGGCCGCTGCTCATGGCCTGCACCAGCGTTTGGCGGTCGATGTCCATACGCTCGGGCAGTTTGGGGGAGGGCTTGCGCACTGTGTTCCTCAGCTGATCGACCAGATTGCGTAATGCGTCGGCGTTAACTGGCTTGGAGATCAGCCCGATCACTTCCACATCGAGGTTTTTCGCCACCAGGCTGGCGGCCATCAGCATGCGCCGCGATGCCGCACTCATGATCGCCAGTGCCGGCTTGCTACGCAGGTTGGCCAGGCACTGGATAAATTGCACGCCGTCCATGCCGGGCATCAGCAGGTCGGTCAGTACCAGGTCGAAATCGCGCTGGCGCAAACGCTCCAGCGCTTGCTTGCCGTCCTCGGCGGTTTCCAGCCTGAAATCCCCCAACTCACTGAGCAAATGCTGCAGGTAGATGTGCTGCAGGGGATGGTCCTCAACAATCAAAATACTAAGGGGCTTCATGGGTGATCCGTGCATAAGGCGCCAGGGAGTTGAATAGAGCCCGCAACGCAAAGGGTTTGACCAGGCAATGGTTCATGCCGGCGGCCAGGCACAGGTCGGCCTCGCCGCGCATGGCGTTGGCGGTGGCCCCGATAATTGGCAACGGGCAGCCTTGGCGGCGCAGTTCGCGTGCCAGTTCATAGCCGTTGATGTGGGGCATGTTCACGTCCGTCAACACCACGTCGAAGTTACCGGCGGTGTACAGCTGCAACGCTTCCTGACCATCGGCCGCCAGCTCCACGGTGCAGCCGAGTTCTTCGAGTTGGTCACGCAGAATCAGCTGGTTGATGATGTTGTCTTCGGCCACCAGCAGGTGCAGGTTGAGTTTGTTCAGGTCACGCTGGCGCGTGTGCTCATCGGCGCGGGCCACCCACAGCCCTTGTGCCTGGCTCACGGCCTGATGAATCGCACCCAGGTGGTTGAGGTTGACGTGCCAGGCGCCGCCTCCGGCTTCCACGCTGGTGCAGGCATTGCTGCTCACGTGAATCACCGGCCCCGGCCATTCGGGCACCAGCAGCGGGTCGACGCTGCCGGGGTGTACTTGCAGCAACAGATGCGTGTCCGGCAACGTCGGCAGCCCGGCCTGGGCCCTGGCGCCCCAGCGGCGTAGCCAGCCGCTGACGGAGTTGGCCAGTTCCGGGATGGGCGACGCCACGTAGATGGTCTCGGCCAGCAGCGCGGTCATCGGCGTGGTCGGCGCCTCCTCCAGCGGCAGGATCAGGCTGAAGCTGCTGCCCAGGCCCAGTTCGCTGACCATGCGGATGTTGCCGTTCATCAACTCGGTGAGGCGTTGGCAAATCGGCAGGCCCAGGCCGGTGCCGGCCACCACATTGGTGTTGCCTTCACTCTGGTAGAACGGCTCGAAAATCATCGCCTGGTCTTCCTGGGCGATGCCTTTGCCGGTGTCCGAGACCTGCCACAACAGGCTGGAGCGTTCGCCGTCGCGACCCAGCACCTTGACCCGCAATACCACGCGGCCGTAGTCGGTGAACTTCACCGCATTATTGAGCAGGTTATTCAGAATCTGGCGAATGCGCGTCACGTCGCCGATCAGCCGTTCGGGCAGCTTCGGGTCGAAGCAGGCATACAGCTGCAAGCCTTTGCCCTGGGCGGCTGCGGCATAGCCCTGAATGATTTCATGCACCAGATCCAGCGGTGAAAACTCGCTCATTTCCAACGCCAACTGCCCGGCTTCGATCTTCGACACATCGAGCACATCGCAGATCAGCTGCAACAAGGTCGACGACGAGCCTTCGATGGCGTGCAGGTAGTCCCTTTGCTGGGCATCCAGTTGCGTGCGCGCCAGCAGTTCGAGGGTGCCGAGCACCCCATACAGCGGCGTACGGATTTCATGGCTCATGGTCGCCAGGAACAAGGTCTTGGCGGCGTTGGCCGCGTCCGCCGACTGGCGTGCTTCTTCCAGCGCGGCTTCGACCTGCTTGCGCGCACTGATATCGCTGAATGCGCAAAACAGCACGTCTTCGCCTTTATAGCGGGTGGGCGCGCTGCTCAGGTACAGGTGGCGGCCATCGCTGGTTTCAAAGTAATCACTGCGTTCGCACGGGCCTTGGGCGAACGCTTGCTCGATCCAGCCGGCCTGCAGCGCCTCGCGCTCCGGGCCATTGCCCAGCCATTGCTGGGCCAGGGTATTTTCCAGCACAACCTGGCCGTCGGTGCGGCGCAGCACGCAAAGGGCCACGGGCGCGATCTGGATCACATCGCGGCCAAAGGCTTCGCTTTCGATTAACGCCTGGATGCGATGAATCGACGGAATAATGAAACGCTGGTCGACACGGCGCATCACCAGCCAGATCAGCGTGAGGCTGAACAGGCAGAACAACAACGAGCCGAGCAGCTGCTTCCACAGGCCGTTGACCACCGCGCGCAGGTCGATCGAATACATCAACTGCCATTCCGAAGACTTCAAGTGCTTGCGGATCACCAGGTGGTCGGGCAGCAACCCGTTGCCCACAAAGCCAAAAAAACTCTCCTCGCCGGGCCGCAGGTGTTGCTGTTTGAGCTGCGTGTCGGTGCTGTTGGTAAACACCAGCATGCCCTGGGAGTTGAGCATCATGAACTCACCGGCACTCTGGTCGCTGAGGGTTGAAGACACTTCACGGCTTTCCATCTCCAGGCCCAGCCAGCCGGACTCAGGGTCGCGCTCGTCGAGGCGGATGAAGATGTACAGGTGCGAATGGCCTTCGGTGTTGTCGCTCAGCCACAACTCGTTGAGTGTGGCCGGGTCGCTGTGCTGCAGGGCCTTGAGGCGGTTGAGCATGCACTTGGAAATCGGCAGTACCTGCGCGGTGGCGTCGTACAGCCGCGTCACCTGTGGGCTGGGGCCGGCATTCACATACAGCAGGTTGAGCTGCCTGGCCTTGAGGTAGTCGCGCATGCGTGCGGTCAGCCAGATGCTCCACTGGTTGCCTGGCGTGTTGCCCAGTTCCAGGTGTTGTTCTTCCTCGGAGGAGGGGTAGAGCCTGGACTGTTTGCGCACCGCCGACAGGCTCAGGCTTTCCAGCAGCGCCTCGCGGTTGGTGAAAAAAGTATGGGCTTCGGCGATGGCGCTGCTCATGTAGCCGCGGCGCTGGGAGATGTCGTTGTTGAAGGTCGACAGCAGAAAGGTATAAACCCCGCTCAGGATGCCCACGAGCAGCACGCTCGCAAAAATACGAAGCAGCCTTCTGGCTGCTTCGGGTCGGGAGAGGACGGGGTTGATCTGGAGCAGGTAACTTTTCAATCGCATCGGCAGACTTTAAGCGTGCGCCTTCGTGCCTGGCATAAGACGATCCTTAAAAATGGCCTGCTTGATCAAGTGCTTACTTGTAATACATATCCACCACCACGGCGGCGTCGAACGCGCCAGGGATCGGCAAGGTGCGCCACTTGAGGTCGGCGCGAAACTCATCGTGACTCTGGCCCATTCCCATCAGCTCTTGCAGGGTGAACCAGTTGTTGAAGGGCAACTGCTGCTGGCTTTCGGCGCGTGACAACGCGATGCCCACCGAGCTGTTGTTGTCCGGCACCAGCAAGCCATTGATCACGCTGCCACCGCCCGGCGTGGTGGCGAAACTGGCGCTGACGGTATATGGCGTGTCGCAGCCTTTACGCAGGTTCAAGCTGAAATTCGCACTGCTGGCGACTTCACCGATTGACGCCTTGCGCGACGGCGTGGGGAAGTTGACCACGCTGGGGCTGATGGTCAGTTCGGGGCTGCAGGGCACGAAGCGGATGTTGTTCATGCCCGTGACCACGTAGTTGAAGTTACTGTTGGGCCGCGAGTTGAGCCCGCGCACGCCGTCCAGCTGGAACACGCGGTAGGTGGTCAAGGTGCTGGCCTGGCCACTGGGAGGTGTGGGGTCGAACTTCTCGATGAACACGCTGAAATTGAGGGTAAAGCGTGCCTTGTCCCAGCCGATGCAGTTGGAGGTGCAGCCTCGGTCGGAGAAAAATCCGGTGCCGACCTTGCCGGTGCTTTGGGTAATCGGCTGGTTGTTATAACGAATGCCCACGCGGATCCCGGTGCCGATACTCACGCTGGCCGGGTTGACGTAGAAGTACACTTCCTCACGGCCAACTTTGTAGTCGTCCGCGCAGATCACATTGGTCGAGCGTGGCCCGGACTCCCAGATAATCGTGCCGTTGGGTGCATCGGCGGCAACCGCCAGCGCGGTGCCCAGCGCCTCCTGGGTGATAATCGAACCGGTGCCGTCTTCACGGCAGGCCAGCGCATAGCTGGTGGCGGGCAGCACCGCGCAGGCCCATACCAGCATCGGCAATAAACGTTTGATCAGTGACATTGGTGCAAGTACCCCGCGATCTATCAGTTGAGCGCCGTGCTATGACGGGCTTGCAAACCGATATCGGTGATTTCGGTGAAATGGAGGGTGGTGCCTTTGGGCACAGGGCTGGACGCATTAAGGGTTTTGCGCGCGTGGGGCTTGAGCAACAGATAATCACTGAGTGCCAGGCTGTCGGTTTGCAGGTTGACCAGTGACAGGTGAAACGCACTGGGGTTGTAAACGCTGACACTGCGCCCGTCGCTGCTCCACACCAACTGCTGCAGCGCCTCGGCCGAGCCACCCTTGAGCGCAGGTGGCCGATAGAACAGTTTGAGCCGTTGGCGTATCGCAAACTGCACGCTGTTGGGGTCGGTGGATTTGAGCGGAATCTCCATGATATTGAGCCAGAACAGCGACTCGCGATCGGCGGGCAAGCCTTCGCCGGCATACAAAATGCGCAGCATGTGATGCTCGCCGGCGCCCAGTTGCACCAACGGCTCGGTGGCGGCAAACGGGACGGTGCTGCCGGTCGATTCGTCCTCGCCGGTGATCCAGGTTTGCACCAGCACTTCCCGTGAGGCCGGGTTGACCACGCTGATGCCGGCGGCCTTGTCCTGGCCGTAATAGATCAGGCGCGTGCCTTCGATCTTCAGCGCCGCGCTGGCCGGCGGTGGCGCGAGCACCAGCAGCCCGCCAGCCAGCAGCATCATTCTGAGTAAAAACATGAACACTAAAATTCCATGGCAACGTGTGGGAACGCAGCCATGGTAGGGGCGGGTGAGTGCGAGGGCTTTGAGGCGATTCTTAAAAGCACACAGTGACCGTTTCAGAATCGCCTTAAAGTCATGTTCGAGCCCCGACAGTTACCGTGTTCAACGTTGAATGATCGACGCTGATGCCCAACTGTCAGGTTTACCCTATGTCCAATAAAGCCTTACGCCTTCTGATTGCCGATGCAGACCTGCTGCAGCGGATCAAGCTGGAGAAAATGCTCAACCAGCTGGGCTACCACCGCATCGCCCCCCTGAGCTCGTTCGACGAGCTGCAGGCGTTGACGCGCGCCGGTTGCGTGGCGTTCGACCTGTTGATCATCAACACCGCGCTGGTGCGTTCGCGGCAGGTCAACCTGTTGAAGTACTGCCATGACAACCCATTGATTCGCCATACGCTGATCTACGACGGGCAATGCGCGCAAAGCTCGGTGGTGTCGGTATCCGTGAGCCAGACCTTGCACCTGTCGTTGTCGCAGTCGCCGGACTTCAACTCGCTGCGCCGCTGCATGGAGATTGTCGACCCCCAGCATAGCCTGCCGACGATTGAACGACCGCTGTTGCGCGCCGTCGACAGTCGGGCCACGGCGCCCTCGACGGCTGCGCGTAGCGTTTACCAGGGCGACCCGGCGGTGATGGCGTGCGCCGTCGGGTTATCGCCCAAGCGCTGATCCGGCCTCAGGTGCGCCAGACCGGCAGGCGGTCGTGGGCCAGTGCCCAATGCGGCTGGCCGGGCTTGAGGCACACACCACCGACCCAACGCTCATGCCCGGCGTGGTCCAACCAATACGCCTCGCCGCCCAGCACGTGGTGCGCCAGTGGCGTCAATGCCAGTTCGCGGCGCGGCCAGTCGCGCTCGGTTTCGGTTTCGAGCAATAGTGGGTTTGGCCCATCGATCAATGGCCGCAACAGCGCGTGGAACATCATGTCGCCCAGGAACGGCAGCGGCTCGCGCTTGGCCATCAGTTCGGCGAACACCCGGCCGAAAGGTACCGGCCCGGCCTCGGCGATGTAGCGCAGCGACAAGCGTTCAGTCAGTGACAGGCCATCCTCAACACCTGGTAATTCCTGTAGCTGACGCAGTAGCGCCGGGGCGAGAAAGGGCAAGGATGGGTGGTTGCCGTGGGCAAGTTGCGCAAGCTTGACCGGCGAACTGTCGCAGTAAGCCGCCCAGGCCTGACGGGCCAGTTGCACCGCTGCGTCATCGACCAGGCGGCGCTGGGGCCACAACCACGCCAATACATCGGGCGCCAGTTGGCCGATGCCGATAAAGCGTTCGACACCCGGGATACGGTCGACCTCAATCAGCTCCAGCTTTTTCGGCGCACGCTCAAGACCGGCCAGCGCGCGCACCAGAAACAGCTGATCATAGGCGTCCGCTTCGCACCACAGCACGCTGTGATCGGCGCTGGCCAGGGCTTGCAGGTGGTTGTATTCATCCTCGACGCGGTGGGTTACTTCAGCAGCGTCCAGGGCAAAGGCCTGGCTGATAAAGGCACTGCGCATCGCGCGGAAATCTTCACTGGGCACATCGCGCACCGGCCCCATGCACAACGGATCGGTGAGCATGCGGAACTGGCCTTTGAACCCGGCCAGTTGCAAGCTATGGGCAATGTCACTGCCACAGCGCCAGTGGGTGGTGCGGGCTTCATCGCTGGCAGCAAAGTCCGGGTGGCGGGCGGCGAAGTCGATGGCGTCGACATGCGCCTTGAGCTTGGGCCAACTGCTGAAACCCAGCTGTCTTGCAACCTGCCATTGGGCTTGGGACAGGGTGGCGTGCGGGTCTTGGCTTTTCAGGCGCGGCAACAGTTCCTTGGCGCGCTTGCGCTGCTGCTCAAGGTTGAGGCGGCCGTCGGTAGTCGAGGATAAGAGGCGTTGCGACATACGATCTCCTTGCACAAACCTTTTCCGCTTTCAGGTTGGGAGTCGTAGAAATGTGATATTCAGTCAGGATCCTGGGCGCAGCCCTTTCCGCGGAAGGTGGCGTGGAGTGCGCCAGGCACGAAATATAGGCAGTGGAGTAGTCGATTGCAAGCCGTTAAGCCGAGTACGAGTTGATGACCGACACCGTATTGATCGAAACCCGCGCCCTCACGCGCAGGGACGAGCGGCGCCAAGTGGCGTTGCTGCAACCCACGGATTTCAGCCTGAAACGCGCCGACCGTGTGTCCATCACCGGCTCCTCCGGCTCCGGTAAAAGCGTGTTCCTGCGCGCGCTGGCGTTGCTGGATGCGCCCACGTCGGGGCAGATCCTGTGGAACAACCAGCCGATCGCAAATGCGCAGATTCCCCACTATCGCAGCCACATCAGCTACCTGTCGCAACGCCCGGCGCTGCTGGAGGGCACGGTGGAGGACAACCTGCGTTTCCCGTTCATCCTCAAGACCCTGCGCACGCGCAGCTTCGACCTGCAGGCCGTCACCAGGCTGTTGGAGCATGCCGGTAAAAACGCAGACTTTTTGGCTAAAAATGCCGGCGACCTGTCCGGTGGTGAATCCCAAGTGGTGTCACTGATCCGCACTTTGCAACTGAACCCCGAAGTGCTGTTGCTCGACGAGCCGACGGCCGCCCTCGACCCCACGTCCTCGCGTGATGTGGAGGCATTGATCAGCGCCTGGTATGCCGCCGACAACGCCCGCGCCTATATCTGGGTATCCCACGACCTCGACCAGGCCCGGCGCATGAGCACCATCCACCTGCACATGAGCGCCGGTGTACTGAGCGGAGCAGCCCAGCCATGAACTACCAAAACCTCACGGCAGTGGACATGGGCATTGCCGCCTCGCTGATCCTCATCAACGGAGCGCTGTCGCTGTTGCTGCGCCTGGGCCTTGGCCGCCAATTGTTGTGGGCGGCCGTGCGTACCGTGGTGCAATTGCTGGCCATCGGTTACCTGCTGGGTTGGGTGTTCGAGTTTGCCTACTGGTATGTGGTGCTGCCGCTGATGTGTGCGATGACCTTGATCGCCGGGTTATCCGCAGCGGGGCGTGGGCGCCGCACTTACCGTGGGCAACGGGTCGACAGCATTCTGTCGGTGTGGGGCAGTTCATGGTTGGTCACCGCGGTGGGGTTGTTCGCGGTGATCCGCATCCACCCATGGTACGAGCCGCAGTATGCGATTCCGATCCTCGGCATGATCCTCGGCAATACCCTCACCGGCGTGTCCTTGGGCATTGAGCGCATGACCCAGGAACTGACCTCGGGGCGCAACACCATCGAGATGATCCTGGCGCTCGGCGGTTCACGTTGGGAAGCCGCCCAGGAGGCGATCCGCCAGGCCGTGCGCGCCGGGATGATTCCGACGCTGAACCAGATGACCGTGGTCGGCATCGTCAGCCTGCCCGGCATGATGACCGGCCAGGTACTGGCCGGCGAAAGCCCGGTGGACGCGGTGCGTTACCAGATCGTGATCATGTTCTTGATCGCCGCGTCCTCGGCCTTGGGCACGGTAGGTGCGGTGCTGCTCACCTACCGTCGGTTGTTTTCCAGCAGCCATCGGTTCTTGCGCGATCGGCTTGAAGAGCGCGCTTGAGCTTCAGGTGTTGGTCTAGCCGTCCTTCACATGGCGCTTTTCTGTGGGAGCTGGCTCAGTCAGTCACACCAAAATCCAGCACCACCTTCATCGCCTGGGTCTTGTCCGCCGCCAACTCAAACGCCTGCACCGCCTGCTCAAACGGCACGGTGTGGGAGATCACCGGTTTCACATCGATGATCCCGCGGTTGAGCAAATCCACCGCTTGGGCAAACTCGCTGTGGAAGCGGAAAGTACCGCGCAAATCGATCTCGCGGCTCACCAGCAGGTTCAGCGGCAACGACACATCGCCGCCCAGCCCGACCGTCACCAGCACACCCCGTGGCGCGATGCATTCCAGGCCATTGCGCAAGGCCTGGGCACTGCCGGAGACTTCGAACATAACCTCGAAATAGCCCTTTTCGGCGGTGTAGCGCTTAAGTGCATCCGCACCGTTGGCAATGTTATGGGTGCGTGTGGCGCCCATTTTTTCGGCGCAGGCGAGGGCGCTGGCAGACAGGTCCACGGCGACGATTTCACCGGCCCCGGCGGCACGCAAACTGCCAATCAGCAGGTTGCCGATCGGGCCGCAACCGGTCACCAGTACGCGTTTGCCGAACACGGCGCCGGCGCGTTGAATCGCGTGCAAACCCACCGACAATGGCTCGGCCAGCGCACCTTCGGCCAGGCTCACGTGGTCGGCCAGCCGATGCGCCTGGTGAGTTTCGATCACCAGGCTCTGGCGAAACGCGCCCTGAATATGCGGAAACGGCATCGCACTGCCGTAGAAGCGCATGTTCAGGCAATGATTCGGCAGCCCTTGATGGCAGTAGCGGCAACCGCCGCATGGGCGCGACGGCGATACGCTGATGCGCTGGCCGACCTTGAACAACCCGGCATCCGAACCCACGGCGTCGATCACCGCCGACACCTCATGGCCGAGCACCATTGGCTCGCGCAGGCGCACGGTGCCGAAGCCGCCGTGCTGGTAGTAATGCAGGTCCGAGCCGCAGATGCCGCCACGGGCGATGCGCACACGCAGTTGATCGGGAGCGAAGGTTTGCGGTTCGTCCTGGGGGTCGACCCGCAGGTCTTTGGAAGCGTGACAGACGATAGCGTGCATACAATTCTCCGGTTTACAGCGACGCGGTGATACCACCGTCGACGTACAGAATATGGCCGTTGACGAAGCTGGCAGCGTCACTGGCAAGGAACACGGCGGCACCGGCCAGTTCGGCCACGTCGCCCCAACGACGACTCGGCGTGCGTTGCACCAGCCAGTCGCTGAACTCGGGGTCGGCCACCAGGTTGGCGTTCAGTTCGGTCTTGAAATAACCGGGGCCGATGCCATTGACCGTCAACCCATGGGGGCCCCAATCGATGGCCATGCCCTTGGTGAGCATCTTCAGCGCACCCTTGCTGGCCGCATACGGCGCGATGCCGGGGCGGCCCAGCTCACTTTGCACCGAGCAGATATTGATAATGCGCCCACGCTTGCGCGGGATCATCGCCCGCGCCACGGCCTGGCCAACCAGAAAGGCACTGTCCAGGTTCGTGCTGATCAACTCGCGCCAGTGCTGCTCGCTGTAGTCTTCCAGCGGCCCACGCCGTTGCATGCCGGCGTTGTTCACCAGGATTTCCAGTGGGCCGAGGCGCGCTTCGATATCCGCCACGGCGGCCTGGATCGCCACGCTGTCGGTCACATCAAACGCCTGGGTATGCACCGCCAAGCCTTCGGCCGCCAGCAGCGCCGCCGCATCGTGCAAGGTGCTGCGGTTGCGCCCGTTGAGCACCACCTGCGCCCCGGCCTGGGCCAGGCCGCGGGCAATCGCCAGGCCGATACCGGCACTGGAACCGGTGACCAGCGCCAGCCGGCCATCGAGGCGGAAGTTGTCTAAAACGCTTTGCATGGGTTACCTCTCCTAACGCTTCACACTACCAACCACAGCAGCATGCTGAAGGCTTGGGCGACAAAGGAATGGACCTTGAGGTGAGTGATCAACAATATCTATCCGATAATCGTGACCAGTGCGACCAGCAGCAGATACGTGGGATTAGCCCTGCCGGACAGGGTGCCTCCGTGTTCTCATTGTGATAGGCCAAACCCTGTCATATCGTGTACGACTTGCGCTTACTTCACCGCAGCCGCAGTCAAGCGTCCAATTTTCATTTGTGATCGGGTGATCAGATTTTTTGATAACCGTTTTATAGCTGAGGGAATTTGATGGAGTTGAAGCACTTGCGCGCCTTTGTGGTGCTCGCCCAGGAACTGCATTTCGGCCGGGCAGCGGCGCAGCTGTCGATCGTGCAGCCGGCGTTGAGCATGCAGATCAAGTTGCTGGAAAGCGGCCTGGGCGTGCGCCTGCTGGATCGTAATCGCCACTCAGTGACACTCACCGAAGCAGGGCGGGCATTCTTGCCTGAAGCCCAGGCCACCTTGCACCAAGCGGCGCGGGCGGCAGATGCGGCGCGGGCATCCAACCGGGGTGAAATCGGCCGGGTGCGCCTGGGGTTTGTGTCCTCGGTATTGCCGCAATTGCTGCCGCAGCTTATCCGCGCCGTGCACCAACGCTACCCGCGTATCGAACTGGAACTCAAGGACATGCCTGGCCCAGACCAGGCTGTCGCGTTAAAGAACGGCCAGCTGGATTTCGGCTTGATGCGCCTGCCGGCCACCCATCCTGGCGTGCAGACCCGTGCGGTATTGCGTGAGAGTTTTTGCGTGGCGCTGCCGATCGATCACCCTTTGGCGGCCCTGGAATCCATCCAGCCTGCCGATCTGCTCGCGTTACCGGTGTACATCCTCGCCAGGCGTTACGCGCCGGGGTTCTACGATGAGTTTATCCAGGCAGTCGGCATGCCCTTGGACATCGCCAGCGAACTGGGTGAGTTCACCACCATGCTCGCGCTGGTATGCGCCGGGTTGGGCATCGGCGTGTTGCCGCAGCAGGCGGCGCGGGCGTTGCCAGTCAATTGCGTGTCGCGGCCTTTGCAATTGGGTGGGTTTGAGGCCACCACGGGGCTGGCCTGGACCGAGTTGGACAGCGCGGTGAAAACCACTTTGTTTAACCTGATTGTGGAATTGTTTGGCGAGTGATTGTTTCATTGGGTGAAATGCTGGATTGTAAATCCTGGTGATTCCATCGATCCGGGCAGCGGTGGAATATGCGTGGCGTCAACACCCCACTTTCGGAGCCTCTCATGTCCCAGCCTGCGATCAAGCTTTATGGTTTCCCCTTGTCCGGCCACTCCCATCGGGTCGAACTGATGTTGTCGCTGCTGGGTCTTCCCAGTGAATTTATCCTGATCGACCTCAAGCAAGGCGCGCAGAAAGCGCCGGACTTTACTGCCAACCTCAACCACTTCGGCCAGGTGCCGGTGATTGATGACAACGGCACAGTGCTGGCGGACTCCAACGCGATTCTGCTGTACCTCGCCAACCAATATGGCCACGGCCAGTGGTTGCCGACCGATCCTGTCGGCCAGGCTCGCGTACAGCGCTGGCTGTCGGCGGCTGCCGGGCAACTGCACGCCGGGCCTGCTGCTGCGCGGCTGGCGTTGGTGTTTGGTGCCGAAGTGGATACGGTCACGGCCATCAGCCGGTCCCATGCGCTGCTCAAACTGGTGGAGGAGCAACTGAGCCAAAGCCGCTTTTTGGTCGGCGCGCAGCCGAGTATTGCCGATGTAGCGTTCTATACCTACGTAGCCCACGCGCCGGAAGGCAATGTATCGCTGGCCGACTACCCTCATGTGCGTGCCTGGCTTGCCAGCATCGAGGCGTTGCCAGGGTTTGTCGGCATGCCGCGCAGCGCAGTTGGCCTGCACACACAATAATGTGCACCCCCTGTGGCGAGGGAGCTTGCTCCCGCTGGGCTGCGCAGCAGCCCCATCAAGGGCAGCGCACTGATTCAGGCAATACGCGGTGAGTTGTTTTGGGGCCGCTGCGCGCCCCAGCGGGAGCAAGCTCCCTCGCCACAGGTAAGTAGTTTGTCAGCTAATGAGAAGGCGTGCCGATGGATCGATTTCATGAGATGCAGGTGTTCCTGGCGGTGGCCGAGGAGGAGGGCTTCGCAGCCGCTGCGCGGCGCCTGAAAACTTCGCCGCCCAGCGTCACCCGAGCGATTGCCGCCATGGAACAGCGTATCGGCACGCAGTTGCTGGCACGCACCACCCGCAGCCTGCACCTGACCGAAGCCGGTCAGCGTTACCTGGAGGATTGCCGCCGCATCCTTGCCGAGCTGGATGAGGCCGAGGAAGCGGCGGCGGGCAGCTACTCCATCCCCGGCGGCCACCTGACAGTCACCGCGCCGGTGCTGTTCGGCGAGCTGTATGTGGCGCCGGTGCTGGGGGATTACCTGGACCGCTTTCCCTTGGTGAATATCAACGCCTTGCTGGTCGACCGCGTGGTCAACATGACCGACGAGGGCGTCGATGTGGCCGTGCGCATCGGCCATCTGCAGGCGCCGGGGCAGCAGGCCATAAAGGTCGGGGAAGTGCGCCGCGTGGTGTGTGCATCGCCCGGTTACCTCAACCAGCACGGCCGGCCGCAGCGGCCTGAGCAACTGTGTGAAGCCAAGATCGTCACGTCATCATCCAGCCAACTGGTGAGTGAATGGGCGTTCGTCGATGCCGGGCAGCCATTGACGGTGCCCATCGAGCCGCGTCTTGTAGTCACGGCGAATAATGCGGCGATCAACCTGGCGCGCCTGGGCTGGGGCATGACGCGTGTGCTGTCCTACCAAGTCGCGGCAGCGGTGGCTGCGGGGGAGTTGGAAATTGTACTGGAGGATTTCGAACCAGCACCGCTGCCGATCCAGGTGGTGTTCCAGAAAAGCGGGCGTGTACCGGCCAAGGTCCACACCTTTGTGGATTTCCTCACCCATCGCCTCGGGCAAGACGCAGCCTTGAACCCGGCGATGAAGCAGCGCAGTTGATGGAACGTTATCGCGACATGCAGCTGTTTGCAGCGCTGGCTGACCAGCCCAGCCTGGCTTCAGCGGCGCGCCACGCTCACGTCTCCGGGCCGACCCTGATCCGCGCGGTCGCACGCCTGGAAGCCCGCCTGCGGGTGCCGTTGTTGCAACGCAGCACACGCGGCGTGAGCCTGACCGAAGCGGGCAGCGCCTATGTGGCCGATTGCGTGCGGTTGCTGGCAGCCGTCGATACCGCCGAGGCTTCGGCCAAGGGCTTGCACGTGCAGGCCCAGGGCAATTTGCAGGTGTTCTTGCCGTTTCTGTTCAGCCGTTATGTGATGGCGCCGGTATTGGCCAGCTATATGGACAGCTATCCCGACATGCGCCTGGTGGCGCGCTACCATGACTACTACCCGAACCTGCACGAAGAGGGGCTGGACGTGGCGATCCTGGTGGGTGAATTGCCCAGCTCATCGCTGATCGCCCGGCCGGTGGGGCAGGTGCGGCATATCCTGTGCGCCAGCCCCGATTACCTCGCCGTCCATGGCGAACCCCGACATCCGAGCGAGCTTAAAAAGCATCGGCTGATTGCCAGTGCCGACCCGGTGGCCTGGGATTTTCAAGGCTGCCAGCTCAAGGCCCGCGCGCGCTTGAGCTGCGCCACCGTGCAAGGCGCAATCAATGCGGCGGTGCAGGGTGCAGGGGTGATTCGTTGCCTGAGTTACCCGGTTCACCAGCACTTGCTGGACGGCCAGTTGCGCCGGGTGTTGCCTGACTTTGAACCGCCGCCGTTGCCGGTGCATGTGGTGTACCGCGAGGGTCGTAACGCGCCGATGCGCGTGCGCAGTTTTGTCGACCACTGTGTGGCAGCGCTGCGTGAGCATCCGGCATTTCAGTAGGTGAAACAGTGGATTGCCAAACGTGGGCATTCTCACGTTGGCGGGTAGGGTGCAGCATTGGCACATCCAACCTGAGGTGCTCACCATGAACCCAGTCGAACAATCTCCCTGGCACGCCGGCGAACGGCATTTGCAAGCAAGCGCCGGCGCGGCTGAGCGTATGGCCGTGGTCGGGCTCAAGGTGATTCGCGATCACTTGCCGGAGCAGCATCGGGACTTTTACCCGCTATTGCCCTACCTGATACTCGGCGTGGTGGATGCCCAGGGCATTCCCTGGGCGACCATGCTTGAAGGCGCGCCGGGCTTTGCGCATTCACCCGACCCACACACCTTGCAGGTCGACAGCTTGCCGTCCAAAAGCGACCCGGCGCTTGCCGCCTTGCACACCGGCGCCAGCGTAGGTTTGCTCGGCATTGACCTGAATACCCGGCGGCGCAACCGCATGAACGGCCGCATCGGTGGTTTGGACCACGAAGGCTTTTCGGTCGACGTGGTGCACACCTATGGCAACTGCCCCAAATACATCCAGCTGCGCCCCGTCGACGGCATTGCTCGCAAGCCCGGCACTACGGTCGAGCGCCTCAGCGATCTGGACGCTGCGGCCCAAACACTGATCCGCAATGCCGACACCTTCTTCGTCGCCAGTTACGCCGACGTGGACGGCGCACGCTCGGTGGACGTTTCACACAGGGGCGGTAATTCGGGGTTTGTGCGGGTTGAAGGCAACCTGCTGACCATCCCGGATTTTGCCGGCAACCTGTTCTTCAATACCTTGGGCAATTTACAGCTCAACCCGGTGGCGGGTTTGCTGTTTATCGATTTCGAGTCCGGCGATGTGTTGCAGGTTGCCGGGCGTACTTCGCTGATTCTTGATGGGCCTGAAGTGGCCAAGTTCGAGGGCGCCCAACGGCTGTGGACAGTCACCGTGGAGCAGGTAGTACACCGCCCGGCAGCATTGGCGTTGCGCTGGCAGAACTGATCGTTCCCACGCTCTGCGTGGGAACGATCAGTCAGCGAAATCAACGCGCAAAGGGCGGGTCGCGCCGCCGTGTTGGAGAGCCTCACGCGCCTGCTGCTGTTTACCGGCAGCTGCGCGGATGAAATCTGCTACCCGCTGGGGTTCAAGGACCCGGTGTACTTCAGCCGGTTTTTGCTTGGTTATGCGCAGGTGACACCGGGGGAATACCGGCTGCGGCAGTCGGGCTTGGGTTGACGCTCCAGGCGCCACCCAGCGCCGTGTACAGGTTCACCTCCGCCACCAGTTGCGCCAGCCGATCGACAATCAACGCCTGCTGCGAACTGAATAACGAACGCTGTGCATCGAGGAACGTCAGGTTGCTGTCCACACCGCTGCGGTAGCGGTGCTGGGCCAGGTCGTAGTAGGCCTGGTTGGCGGCGACAAAATCCCGTTGCGCGTCCAACTGGTCGTTAAAGGTTTGCCGGGCGGCGAGGCCGTCGGCGACTTCCTGAAACGCCGTCTGGATCGATTTTTCGTACTGCGCCACCGTAATGTCTTTCTGCAGTTTGGCGTAGTCGAGGCTGGCGCGCAGGCTGCCGGCGTTGAAGATCGGCAGGTTGATTTGCGGCTGAAAGGTCCAGGTGCCCGCGCCGCCCTTGAACAGCCCCGACAGTTCCTTGCTGGTACTGCCGGCGTTGGCGGTGAGCGTCACCGACGGAAAAAACGCCGCACGCGCCGCGCCGATATTGGCGTTGGCGGCTTGCAGTTGGTATTCGGCCTGGAGGATATCCGGGCGCCGCTGCAGCAGGTCGGAGGGCAAGCCTGCGGGCAGGCGCGCCACCAGGTCGTCGGCGAGCGGGCGCGACGGCAGGTTTTCATCCACCGGGACGCCCACCAGCAGGGCCAGGTTGTTAACATCCTGGGCGACCTGGCGCTCATAACGGGCCACACTGGCGCGGGTGCTTTCTACCGCTGTGCGGGCTTGCACCACGTCCAGGGCCGAGGCCTTGCCCGCGGTTTTGCTGCGGCTGGTGAGCTGCCAGCTGTGGTCGTTGGCGGTCAGGGTTTGCTGGGCCAGGGTCAGCAGCTCCTGGTCGGCGCGCCAGGTCAGGTAGGCATTGGCGACGTTGGCCACCAGGCTCAGTTGCGCGCTGCGTCGCGCCTCTTCGGTGCCCAGGTACGTGAGCATCGCCTGCTCGCTGAGGCTGCGCACGCGCCCGAACAGATCCAGTTCATAGGCACTCAGGCCCAGGGTGGCCGAATAGTTGGAGGTAATCGCCGACTTGCCGGTGCCGGTCACATCGCTCGGCACTTTCTGGCGTTTGCCGGCGCCGCTGGCCGATATCGCAGGGAACAGGTCCGCCCGCTGGATGCGGTACTGCGCCTGAAACGCCTGCACATTCAGCGCGGCTACCCGCAGGTCGCGGTTATTGGCCAGCGCTGCGCTAATCAGTTGTTGCAGCGCCGGGTCGTGGAACAGCTGCTGCCAGTCCGGTTCAACCGCCACAGTGCCGGCCTGGGCCTGGCTGTAAACCCCGCCCTGTGGGTACTGCGCCGGCACCGGCGCAGCGGGCCGCTGATACTCGGGGATCAGCGAGCAGCCGCCGAGCATCCAGGCCACGCCAACGGTGGTGAGGGTGAATTTTTTCATCAGGCGCCAACCATCCATTTGGCCAGGCCATGGCGCCCACTCACGCCCAGCTTGGCGGCGGCGCGCTTGAGGTAGGTTTCGATCGAACTGTTTTTCACGCTGAGTTTTTCCGCCATTTGCGGCACGGTGCCGCCGGTCAGCAGGCCCAGGCACACCTCCTGCTCACGCGCCGACAGGGTGATGTCGCTGAGGGACAAGCGCTTGTAGAACTCGCGCTGCAAGTGTGACTGTTCCAGCTGGTTGTGGGCCGGCTCAGCCTGACTGTGCGACGCCTGGCGCAGAATCTGCGCATGCCGTTCCATCAACGGCAACAGGGTGTCCGACAAGCATTTGAGAAACGACAGTTCTGCCAGGGAAAAGCCTTGTTGGGTCGGTGGGCGGTAAAACGAAATCACGCAGCGTCGGTTGCCCTGGCGCGACACCAGGTTGCATTGGTGCGAGGCGCCGCGCGGGTGTGCGCTGTTGGCCTTGGCCTTCATCTGGATCAGCAACGGGTCTTGCATGCGCAGCATTTCGCGCAGCAGCGGGTGGTCATTCAGCGCATGCACAGGCTGGGGCGCCGGCAGGTGTTTTTTCAACCCGGCGCTGCCCAGCAGTTGGATATCGACCGCGCTGTCACGCAGTTCGTCGAGGGTCCATTCACTCAGGTCGACCAAATGAATCGGCACCCATTTGTCCACCAGTTGCAGCATGTTGGCGGCGAAATTTTCCTGGCCGCTGTTTGAAATCAATTCACCCATTTCGGCGTAGAACTGCGGGCTGTGGGCGCCGCCAATACTAGAAGTCAGACTCATAGCCATCTCATCCTTGATGTCGAAAACCGTCAACGGGTGCCCTGGGTCTGTGTGGGGCCGCCCGTACTCCTTGAACGTGACTCTTCTTTAACGTCATCGGCGTCCGAGATTTTATTTAGCCATAGCGATTTGTCCTACGTATGTAGCGGAAACGAGGGACACAAGCTGCCATAAAAACCACGTCATTAATTCGACGTTTCACACAAGGTTTTCCGCCTACGAAAAGCCATGGCTAAACATTAGCGTTTTTTATCTATCTGATATCTAAGATAAAAATTGATTATTCGAACGTGTTTGAAAAACCTGACTACGGCCAGATGTAGCCAATTTCCTACAGCGCTTTAATCGTTCCAGCAGTCAACCATCAGCCAAGCCCGTTTCCACCCATTTGGATGTCCGGGTTTCGGGTGACAGACACCCTCGAAGCTGCATGCTCAAATCCGGCAATTTTGGCGAAATGGGCCTTTGCGCGGCCGTGCCTGACTCCTATTGAGAAGGATCTTATGAAGCATTCCCCAAGCTTCCCCCTGACTGCCGCCCAGCAGGACATCTGGCTCGACCAACTGCGAGCGGGCGACTCGCCGCTGTACAACATTGGCGGCTATGTCGATTTTGCCGGCGTCCTGGTGCCGGACCTGATCCAGCGCGCCGTGGAGTTGCTGGTGGCCAAGCACGACGCCTTGCGCATCCAGTTGCACACCGACACCGACGGCTTGCCTCGACAGACCTTCGACACTGCGCTGACGGTGCAGGTAGCACGGCACGACTTCTGCGCGCTGCAAGACCCACTGGCCGCGAGCCATACGTTGATGCAAGCGCAAATGGCCCGGCCCTATGCGATGAGCGGCGAACCGCTGTTCCGGTTTTTCCTGGTCAAGCTCGATGACGATCACTACCGCCTCGGCACCCAGGCCCATCACCTGATCCTCGATGGCTGGGGCTTTGGCCAGATGCTCCAATCCTTGGCCCGCCTGTACACCGACCTCGTACAGGGCCAGCCACCGGAGCTGCATGCACCGTCGTATATCGACTTTATCGACACCGACCAGCGTTACCAGGAATCGGCCCGTTACGCCCGTGACCGCGCCTATTGGCTGGACAAATACCAGGTGTTGCCCGAGCCGCTGCTGACGCCGCGCCACAACGCCCCGGCGCCGAGCAACACCTGGGTGGAGCCGTTCCCGGTGACGCTGCTCAACCGCATGGAACAAGTCGCCAACCGTTACCAGGCCTCGGCGTTCCATGTGTTGCTGGCGGCGCTGTACGTGTATTTCACCCGCACCAGCCAGCGTGATGAGTGGGTGGTGGGGCTGCCGATCCTCAACCGTTCCAACGCCCGTTTTCGCTCCACCGTGGGCTTGTTTGCCCAGGTCAGTGCGGTGCGTTTCCAGTTCGCTGCGCACTTGCCGTTCAGCGCCGTGGTGCGCGGTGTACGTGACCAGCTCAAGCAGGACTTTCGCCACCAGCGTTTTCCCTTGAGCGAGATGAACCGCGAGCTGGGCCTGCGTCGTACCGATCGCGGCCAGTTATTTGACCTGTCAGTGTCCTTTGAGCAGGACGATCACGACCTGCGCTACGGCCAGGTCCAGGCCCGTGCGGTCAAGGTCTCCAACCACCACGAGCTGCTGCCGATTGCCTTCCACCTGCGCAGCAACCGTTACCAGGACACCGCTTGCCTGCATTGCGTGTACAACGAGGCGTGGTTTCGCGAGGACGAGGTGCAGGGGCTGGCGCAGCGCTTTACCTGGCTGCTGGAACAGGGGTTGGCAAATACCGCGTTGACGCTGGCTGAATTCGTTTTGGTGACGCCGGCCGAGCAGGCCCGGTTGCAGCAGTGGAATGCCACCGCACAAACGCCTGCCAGCCCGCAAACCTTGCACCGGCGCATCGAGGCGCAAGCGGCGCGCACGCCCGACGCTATCGCGGTGGTGCATCAGGGCCGGCAATTGACCTACGCCCAGCTCGATCAACAGGCCAATGCCCTGGCCCACCAGCTCCTCGGACACGGCGTGCAGCCGGACGACCGCGTGGCGATTGTGGCGCGGCGCGGGCTGGACACCGTGGCCGGGTTGCTGGCGATCCTCAAGTCCGGCGCCAGCTACGTGCCGGTGGACCCGGCTCACCCGGCCGAGCGCCTGAACTACCTGCTGCACGACAGTTCACCGGTAGCGGTGCTGACCCAGCATGACTTGCTGGCGCGCCTGCCGATGCTCGACGTGCCGATAATCCGTTTGGACCTGCCGACCCATGGCCGCAGCGACAGCCCCCCCGCGGCGGTCACGCCGTCGAACCTGGCGTATGTGATCTACACCTCAGGTTCCACCGGCTTGCCCAAAGGCGTGATGGTCGAGCACCACACCGTGTCGAACCTGGTGGACTGGCACTGCCGCGCCTTCAACCTGCACGCGGGCAGCCATACGGCCAGCGTCGCCGGCTTCGGCTTTGACGCGATGGCCTGGGAAGTCTGGCCGGCGTTGTGCGTGGGCGCGACCTTGCACCTGCCGCCGGTACAGGACGACGCCCAGGACATTGACGCGCTGCTCAACTGGTGGCGTGCGCAGCCATTGGACGTGTGCTTTTTGCCGACCCCGGTGGCCGAGTACGCCTTCAGCCAGCGCTTGCAGCACCCGACCTTGCGTACCCTGTTGATCGGCGGCGATCGCCTGCGCAGCTTCAGCCGCGCACAAACCTATGACGTGATCAACAACTACGGCCCCACCGAAGCCACGGTGGTTGCCACCTCCGGGCGCGTCGAAGCGGGCCATGCGCTGCACATCGGCGCGCCGATCGACAATGCCACGGTGTACTTGCTCGATGAACAGCGGCGCCCGGTACCGATTGGCGTGGCGGGGGAGTTGTATATCGGCGGCAAAGGTGTGGCGCGGGGTTACCTGAACCAGCCTGAACTGAGCGCCGAGCGCTTTGTGGATGACCCGTCCACCGAGGGCCGTATGTACCGCACCGGCGATCTGGCACGCTGGCTGCCCGAGGGCAACCTTGAGTACCTGGGCCGCAATGACGACCAGGTGAAAATCCGTGGGGTGCGTATCGAACTGGGGGAAATCGAGTCCGCGCTGGCCAGCCATCCGGCGGTCCAGGAAGCCGTGGTGCAGTGTCGCGAGGGCCAACTGCTGGCCTGGTATGTCGCCCGGCACGACGTCGAAATCCAAGCGTTGCGTGCCCATCTGCAAGCCTCGCTGCCCGATTACATGCTGCCGGCGGCCTATGTGCAGTTGCACGCGATGCCCCTGACCGCCAACGGCAAGCTCGACCGCAAGGCGCTTCCCGCGCCCACGCAGCAAGCCTTTGTCACGCGTCAGTTCGAGGCACCGCAGGAGGGCGCGGAGAGCCTGCTGGCGCAGATCTGGGCTGACTTGCTGCAGGTGCAGCAAGTGGGGCGCCATGACCATTTCTTCGAACTGGGCGGCCACTCGCTGTTGGCGGTGCAGTTGGTACAGCGCATGCGCCAGGCCGGCTTGCATGCCGATGTGCAGGTGTTGTTCGGCCAGCCGACGCTTGCCGCGCTGGCGGCGGTCAGTGGCGGCAGTGAGGTACAGGTGCCGGGCAATCGTATTGCGCCAGGTTGCAGCCACATCACCCCGGACATGCTCGCGCTGGCCGAACTCGACCAGCCGAGCCTGGATCGTATCGTCGCCGGCATCCCCGGAGGCGCGGCCAATGTGCAGGAAATCTACCCGCTGGCGCCGTTGCAGGAAGGCTTGCTGTACCACCACCTCACGGATGAGCGCGACCCTTACCAGCAACATGCGCTGTTCAGTTTTGCCACTCGCGAGCAGTTGGAGGCGTTTGCCCAAGCGTTGCAGCAGGTGATCAACCGTCACGATATCCTGCGCACCAGCCTGGTATGGGATGCACTTGAACAGCCGATGCAAGTGGTGTGCCGCCAGGTGCAGTTGCGCGTCGGGCCGCTGCACGATCAGCACCCACCGCTGGATCTGCGCCAGGCGCCATTAATGGCACTGGATTACGCCGAGGAGCCGCACAACCAGCGCTGGGTCGCCAGGTTGCGCTTCCATCACCTGGTCAACGACGCCACCTCGACCACCGTGCTGGTGGATGAAATTCGCGCCCACTTGCTGGGCCAGCAGGCGCAATTACCGGCGCCGGTGCCTTACCGCAACGTGGTCGCGCAGGCGCGTTCGGCGGCGCGCCAGGCAGCCCATGAGGCGTTCTTTCGCGAGCGCCTGGCCGACGTTGACGAGCCGACCCTGGCGTTCGGCTTGCAGGAGCGTCAGGCCAATCGCGCCGACATCGAAGCGGCCGAACGGCCCCTGGCAGACGCCCTCAACCTGCGCCTGCGCGCTCTAGCGCGAGCGCTTGGGGTGAGTGCCGCGAGCCTGTTTCACCTGGCCTGGGCCCAGGTACTCAGCCGGGTCGCGGGCCGCGATGATGTGGTGTTCGGCACCGTGTTGCTCGGCCGTTTACAAGCCGGCGAGGGCGCCGACCGGGCCTTGGGCATGTTCATCAACACCCTGCCGTTGCGCGTGCGCCTGGCCGGGCAAAGCGTGGTTGCTGCGCTGGCAGACACCCATGCGCAACTGAGCGCGCTGGTTGCCCATGAACAGGCATCCCTGGCCCTGGCCCAGCGTTGCAGTGGTGCCTCGCCGCTGTTCAACAGCCTGCTCAACTACCGGCACACGGCGGCGGACAGAGACCTGAACCTGGTGCCGGGCATTGCCCTGCTCAGCAGCGAAGACATCCTCAGTTACCCGCTGATGCTGACGGTCGACGACATCGCCAGCGGCTTTCGCCTTACGGCCAAGGCGCCGCGCAAGGTCGGTGCCGAGCGGTTGCTGGGTTACTTGGAGACGGTGCTCAATGGCCTGGCGGATGCCCTTGAACAGGCACCGACCACACCGCTGCGCGAGGTACAGGTGCTGCCGGCCAGTGAACTGAAAACGCTGTTGCTGGAGTTCAATGCGACCCACACCGACTACCCCGAAACTCTTACCGTCCAAGCTCTGTTCGAAGCCCACGCGCGGCAGATCCCCAACGCCATTGCGGTGCAGGCTGGCGATCGGCAGTTGAGCTACCGCGAACTCAACGAGCGTGCCAACCAGTTGGCCTTTTACCTACGTGAGCGTGGCGTCCGGCCGGATTCGCGTGTGGCGCTGTGCGTCGAGCGCGGGCTGGAGCTGGTGGTGGGTTTGTTGGCGATCCTCAAGGCGGGTGGCGCCTATGTGCCGCTGGACCCTGGCTACCCGCGCGAACGCCTGGCCTACATGCTCAACGACAGCCAGCCTGTCGCGTTATTGGTGCATGCGGCCACCCGTGACTTGCCCGGCGAGGTGTCGGTTCCCGTCATCGACTTCGATCGCTGCGCCTGGAACCAGGCGCCTGTCGGTAACCCGTTGGTGCCCGGCTTGAGCGTCGCCAACCTGGCCTACGTGATGTACACCTCCGGCTCCACCGGCACGCCCAAAGGCGTGATGATCGAGCATCGCGGCTTAAGCAACCTGATGCACTGGGGCTCCAAACTGTGCCCGAATGCCGAAGGCGGCGCCTTGTTGCAACGTGCGCCGTTCAGCTTCGATGGCTCGGTGTGGGAGCTGTTCTGGCCGCTGACCAATGGCATGCGCCTGGTGCTCGCACGGCCCGATGGGCACCGTGAACCGGCGTACCTGGCCCAGGTGATCCGCGAGCAACAGATCAGCGTGATCAAGTTTGTGCCGGCGATGTTGCAGCAGTTTCTGGAACTGGAAGAATCGGCGCTGTGCACCAGCCTCACCGACGTGCTGTGTGGTGGCGGTGAACTCACGCAAGCCCTGGCCCGAGGCGTGCAGGCGCGCTTGCCCAACGTGCGCTTGCATAACGTCTACGGCCCCACCGAAGCCACGGTGGACAGCAGTGCCTGGACCCTGGAACCCGGCGCCGCCGTGCCGGCCGTGCAACTGCCGATTGGTCGGGCGATCAACAACACCCGCCTGTATGTGCTGGATCAACATGACACGCCGGTGCCCATGGGCGTCAGCGGCCAACTGCATATCGGCGGCGTCGGCGTTGCGCGGGGTTATCTGGGGCTGGAGCAGATGACCGCCGAGCGCTTTATCGACAGCCCGTTTGTGGCCGGTGATCGGTTGTACCGCACCGGCGATCTGGTGCGTTACTTGCCCGATGGCAACCTTGAGTTCCTGGGGCGCAATGACTTCCAGGTCAAGCTGCGGGGCGTGCGCCTGGAGCTGGGCGAAATCGAATCACGCCTGGCCGCCCACCCGGCGCTGCGGGAAGTCGCGGTGCTGATTCGTGATGAGCGCTTGGTGGCGTACTTTACCCTGCGTGGGCAAGCGCCAGGCCTGGAAGCCTTGCGTGCGCATGTACTGGAACAGTTGCCTGAATACATGGTGCCGGCGGCCTTTGTGCAGCTTGATGAACTGCCGCTTAACCCGGCTGGCAAGCTCGACCGCAAGGCCCTGCCGGAGCCTGGGTTGGAGGCGGTGGTGAGTCGCGCGTATGAGGCGCCGCAGGGTGAGGTGGAAACCCTGATGGCGGGCATCTGGGCCGACGTATTGAAGCTTGCGCGGGTAGGGCGTCACGACCACTTCTTCGAACTGGGCGGGCATTCGTTGCTGGCAGTGACCCTGGTGGCGCGGATGCGCAAGGCTGGGTTGGAAGTGGATGCGCGCACCCTGTTCAGCCAGCCGACGTTGGCGCAATTGGCCGCCTGCACCACCGCCCAGGTACAGCGCGTGGAAGTACCGCAAACCGCCATCCCCCAACTCAACCGCCGCCGGCGGATCTGAAGCCTGGAGGTGGGTAATGTGGGAGCCGGGCTTGCCCTGATGCCAGTCAGTTAAGACATTGCCGGTAACTGTGGCGAGGGAGCTTGCTCCCGCTGGGGCGCGAAGCGGCCCCTGCTCTTTGCTTTAAAAGCATGGGACTGCTACGCAGTCCAACGGGAGCAAGCTCCCTCGCCACAGGTCGCTGGTTATCAGTTCTAGCTTTAACTGACTGGCATTAGGGCTTGCCCGCGATAGCGGTATTTCAGACAACGCCTCTGTCGCTGATACACCGCTATCGCAGCGATGCGGCGACCCGACAGGCCAGCTCCCACACTTTTAGATCACAGTCAGGCAGTTGGTTTTGAAGGGTTCAGGCACTCGATAGAGCGGTCCACCGTGGTCTTGGCCACCTCAAGCAAATGCCACACCGCCAGAATCTTCGCCCGCTGGGGGCTGGCCAGCAGATCGCCGCAATTGAGCGCGGTCGCTGAAGCGCTGTCGAGCAAGCTGGCGGTGTAGAGCAGGGCATCTTCGAAGCTCAGGTCTTCGATTTGAACACCTTTGGAGGGCAGGTAATGGTCGATGGCGCGATTGAAAGCGGCGCGGTCTTTGTCGGCGTTGCGGGGTGGGTCGGGGACGACTTTTTTCATGGTGTACCTTCGCGTTAGATAAGGGACGGACACCCTTCGCGACTAAACGAGGGTGGCGGCTGTACGCAGGTTAGTCGACCGGCTCCAACGCGAAAATTCCGGCGCACCCGAAGGTGCCCTGCGCACAGCCACCATAAAACCTCATGGAGGACCATGCACGCGTTGGAAGGTCGGGCGACTAAACCCGATCACTGATAAGCAGTGACGGATCGCAGACTAGCCATCGATTCCAACAGGCACAAGGCGGCAGGGATTGTCTAGGAAACGTCCTGCAATTAAAAGGGACGCGCCTTGCTGGCCTTTTACAAACCATGACCAAACGCCATCAACCGCCGGACCCGATTTGATCGTTCCCACGCTCCGCGTGGGAATGCAGCCCCTGACGCTCCGCGTCACATGTGCGCAAAGGCCAAAGTGGTGGGACGCGGAGCGTCCCAAGAGGCATTCCTTTGCTGCGCGTAGGAACGATCGTCAACGCCATCAACCGCAGCCTCCGATGGAACCTTTTGCGCCGTCACTACCAACACAATGTGCGGTTTCGCCTGAAACCTCAGCCTTTCGACGCTGTTGGATTTTGATGGACAACGCAGCTCATGACCCAAACGTTTGGACACTTTCAGCCTTTCAGACAGGCGCACTTGCCGACGCTGCCTGCTCCTCGCACGGAGGCTGATGCCTCCAGCCTGCCGACGCGCGGGCAAACACGGCCGGCGGACGATCTGCGCTCAGCCACGCAAATCTACAAGGACAACCCCATGCTGGGCACGGGCATCATGTCACGCGCCTTTGGCTGGAACCCGCAAAGGCGTGAACGCCAAACCCGTTTGATCACCCACCTGAAGCGACAGGTCGGCGACTTTACCGCCGCCAACCCAGACCCCGTGTCGCGTGCCAACGCCATGTATCGCCTGGCGCGGATGATTCACCACATTGACAACGACCCCTGCCTGCGCAGGGTCAAAGGCAGTTACCCCGGTGATGGGCGCCTGGACGTGCAGGGTATAAAGGGGTTTGCGTCCGAGGTTGACCGCCTGACTCAGTTCGCCGAGCAAGGCTACCGCGTACTGGGGCAGGGCAGTCGCGGAGTCGTCTGGCCAAGGCCTGCCCCCTACGGCCGCGCAGCCGGTAACCGACGCTCGGTGCAGGCAATCACGGTGAATCCCTTGTTCAAGGCACTTGATAACGTGCTCGACGCGAACGAACGGCTCGCCTTCAAAGCGCTCGTAGGCGGTGACTGGAACGACCCCCGCTTACCCGCCGATGTTCGCGCAGCCAGTGCCGCGAATGCTGAACACGTCCTTGAATTCATCGACCAGCAAGGCGGCGCCCATTCCACGGCCAGTAACGGCGAAATAGACGGAAGGGTGGAGGACGTTCCTGACCTTCCTGCGCCTTACCTGACGCGCGAGCATTTCACTTACCCCGGTTCCGAAGCACGGCGGTTGTCGGATTTTGCTTATGTCGGTTATGCCGTGTTTGAGAAGCGCTAGCGGCATTCCAGGCAGGGTGACGCCGATAATGCCGTCAGCGTGGCGTTGGAACAAACGCCACGCTGCCACCCGAGCGCTTCTGGAACAACCGCTCGCCGTTATCCGGCTGTGTGGTGATCACCGTGTGATCCGCGCCCAGGTAGGCCAGCGGTGTCGGGTCTTCCTTGGAATACTGCGCGACGATGATGGTGTGCTGCGGGTCGAAGCCCTGGCCGCTGGTTTTTTCCAGCCAGGCCATCAAGGCGGCGCTGTCGCCCTGGCGCGGGAAGTCTTGGGTTTCGCTGACGTAGTAGAACGGTTTGCCGCCATTTTGCAGGTACATCGGCACCTTGTTGTCGACTTCTACCATCACCATCTGCCATTGATTCCACGGTGCGCTTTTGGTCGCTTCGGCTTGTACATCGTCGGCGAAGCGGGTCACGCCGCCATTGCCGGTGACCCAGGGATAGATACCGCCGAGCACGAGCAACAGCAAGCCTGCGGTGAAGCCAAAGCCTTTTTGCCAACGTGGCCAACTGGCGGTTTTTTGCTCCAGGCGTTCACTCAACCACCAGGCCGCCAGGAGTTGGGCAAAGGGCACCAGCGGCAGCACGTAGTAGCTGCGCCGGCTGCCGCTGGCGGTGAAGAACACGAACAGCAGGCCCAGGCCCCACACCAGCCAGCGCACGTTCGGTGGCGTGTGGCGCCAGTTGCGCAGTGCCAGCCACAGGCCCAGCAACCAGCACGGTGCCCAGGGCAAGGTGTAGGCGGGTAGGTAGATCAGGTAGGTGTAGATCGGCCCCATGTGGTCGAACGGGTCGAAGAAGCGCACCACGTTTTCCTTGAACACCAGTTCAAGGCCACTCTCGCCGTAAGTCGGCGCGCCGTAGAGGTGGGACAGCACGAAGGGAATCGCATAAAACGCCGCTGCAATCAGCATGGCCATCAGCAGGCGCAGGTTGAGGTGGCGTTTGTAGCGCTGCTCGCTGAGCAGGTGCGGCAGCAGCACCAGGCCCGGCAGCACAAACCCGATCAAGCCTTTGAACAGCGAAGTGGCGGCCAGCAGCAGGAAAAACACCGTGTAGCGCCCCAGCCGCGTGTCCTCCGGCCCGCGCCAATACCACCACACCGCCGCCAGCACGCCGCATACGGTGAGGATGTCGGCGGTGGCCACGCGCGCCCAGAACAGAAAGTAGAAGGTGGTGGCGAGCATCCAGCCGGCAATCAGCCCGGTGCCTTTGCGAAACAGGCGTTCGCCGATCAAGTACACCAGCCAGATGCTCAGCCACGCTGAGATCACTGACGACAAGCGCAGCGACCAGGGGCCAAGCCCGCCCATCAGGTTGGCGAAGCCGGTGATCAGCCAGTAGGAGGGCAGGGGTTTGTCGTAGTAGGGCGCGCCCTTGAGGTAGGGGTCGAAGTAATCACCGCTTTGCAGCATCTGCAACGCGATATTGGCCCAGCGGGTTTCCGGCCCCCACAGGTCACGACTGCCCAGGCCCAGCAGCAGGAGCAGCGCCGAGACGCCCAGCAGCAGCACCAGGGCGCCGCGTTCGGTTTTGAACAAACTCATGGGCGGCTCTCAAGGCAGGCGTAACGTTAGGGAAGCTGCGGATAAATAATCAAGAGCAGGGCGCCTTTGCGATAGCGTTTGCCACCCGGTGGCAGTTGCCCTTCTTCGCGGTGTTCGCTGGTGCTGCGCACGCGCATCAGCACACCGACCGAACCTTGCTGGCGCGCCTGCGCAAGCCAGCTCTGCACGCTGTCCAGGTCGACCTTGCGGTGCACCGAGTCGGCATACTGGAGGCCATAACGCAGTTCGCCTTCGGTGTCGTAAAACGCCACTTCCGTGCGGCCCAGGCGCCAGGACAAGGCCGACGCAGAGCCCAGCTCGTTGCTGATCAAAGCATGGGTTTGTTGCAATTCATCCAGATGCTCAAGCACGAACTGGTCGGGCATTTCGGTATCGGTGATCATCGCCGGCATGCCCGCCGGCAGTAACGCCACCAGCAAGCCGATGCCCAGCGCCGGCATTGCCCACAGGGTCAGCGGGCGCAGCGCTTGCAGCAGGTTGGCGAGGATCCACGCCAGCAATACGATAAACGCCAGCGACAGGCTGAACATCTCCGCGTGGCTGTTGCCGTACATCGGGTTGCTGATTTGCAGGTAGATCAACACCACCATCGCCGCCAGGCCGATCACGGCGTTGACCAGCCCGTTGATCAGGATCGCTCGGGTCTTGCCTTGCCTGATCAAGTCGATCAACGCATGGCCCATCAACAAGGCCAGCGGCAGCAGGCACGGCATGATGTAGGTCGGCAATTTGCCGCGGCTCATGCTGAAGAAGGCCAGGGGCAACAGCAGCCACAGGGCCAGGAAGACGATGGCCGGCTGGGCTTTGTCTTTCCAGGTCTTGATCAGTGTGGTCGGCAGCAACGCCGCCCAGGGCAGGCAGGCAACCACCATGATCGGCAGGAAGAACCACCAGGCCCGTGCATGCTGGGCATTGTCGGCAGAGAAGCGACGGATATGCTCGTGCCAGAAGAAGAAGCGCCAGTAATCAGGCTCTTGCAAGTGAATGGCCAGGGCCCACGGCACACACAGGATCGCGGCGACCACAATCGCCAGCGGGCCGTAGCGCAGCAGTTCACCCAGTCGGCGTTGCCAGAGGATGTAGGGCACGGCGATCAGCACGGGCAACAGCCAGGCCAGAAAGCCCTTGGTCATAAAGCCCATGCCGCAGGCCACACCCAGCACTGCCCAGGCACCCAGACGTGCACGCGAGGTGCGGCTGTCGAGGGCAAACCACAGCGCTACCAGGCTGAGGTTGACCCAGAAGGTGAATTGCGGATCGAGGTTGGAATACCCCGCTTGCCCGGCCACCAGCCCGAAGCTCATGTAGAGCAGGGCGCAGGCGAAGCTTTTGCGCGGGTCGTTCCACAGGCGGCGAGCGATAAGGTAGGCCAGCAACACACTCAGGCCGGTGGTCAAGGCTGAAGCCACACGCACGCCAAACAGGTTTTCACCAAACACCGCCTGGCCGAGGGCGATCAGCCAATAGCCGGCGGCGGGTTTTTCGAAATAGCGCACACCCATGAAGTGCGGTGCCACCCAATTGCCGCTCTGGATCATTTCCTGGCTGATCTGGGCGTAACGGGTTTCATCCGGGATCCATAAACCGTGCAGGCCCATGGGCAGTAGATAAAACACCGCGAAGGCCAGTAGCAATAGAGGCAAAGGTTTAAGCAGACGTGTCATGAAAACGTCACTCCTTGACGTTTAATGGCGAAGTAAGCAGATATGTAAAAGTTTGTAGGAAGAATCACAAAGTTCACTAAGTCGATGAAAAAAATCATGACGTCCAATAGTTGCGGGCGCAGTTGAACATGCCAGAACAGGGCTGTCGTTTTGCTGAACATGAAGAAAGTTATAGGTAAAAAAAGTGTCTATAGCTTTTTAAGTACGGCGGACCAGGCGGGGCCTTTCATGATGCCAAGCGTCTCGAATTTGCCATTGCCCAGTACGCGCACAAACAGGGCACTGCCGTATTCGGCAAACGTTGCGCGGGGATAGCCCAGGGCGCTTTCGAAGTCGGCAATACAGCCACTGTGGGTGACAAAAACGAGGTTGCGACCCGGTCGTTTGCGGCTGAGCAGTTCTTCATCGATGTCCTCGCCGCAGATGGTCTTTTCCCCTGGGGTCAGCTCGGCTTTGCCGAACATGAAGTGCGAGGTCTGTACCGTGCGCAAGGCCGGGCTGGCAACGATGTCGGTGTTTTCCAGGCCCAGTAGTTTGAAGGCCTTGCCCGCTTCTTCGGCGCGCTGGGTGCCGACGGTCGTCAGGCCTTCAGGTGCGCCGAAGCAGGTATTGGCCGAGCGGTCGCAGCGCTCTTCGTGACGCACCAGCACGATCAGGTCGCCATCACGCCAGGCCGGCAGCACTTGCGAGGTCAGCAGTCGATTGCCGACGCTCAGGTCGCGCGGCGAGAACGGCCACACCAGGAAACCGGCGAGCAGCAAGCCGATAACGGCAAGGCCCGCCCACCACTTTCGCAGACGCTTGAGATAGCCCCGGCGTGAGCGCGGTTTGGTCAGGGTAAGGTCAACCACATCATTCACCATGGGCACTGTCTTCAGTGTTTTATTCAAATAGGCGCAACGCACTGACGGATGCCCGTAGTTGAAGCGGAGCGTGTCATAGCGCTGCTGTCTTTTGGCTGAACATTCGACGGTTAAAAGTTGCCGTGGACGGTAACTAACAAGTTGCCGTCTATCGACGCATGGCGGGCAATTTAGAGGGGCGAGGGTGGGCAGGCAGTGAAATCGATGTGAAAAATTTGCATGGGTTCGTCAGTCAGCCGTTATGCTCGTTTGCAGTCCTTTAAACGAGCGTGTTTATGTTGCAGGTGCAAGGTGTTGTTAAAAGCTACGCCACCCCGCAAGGCCCACTGCCAGTGCTGGCAGGTGTCGACCTTTACCTTGGGGAGCGCAGCAGCCTGGCATTGATGGGCGAGTCGGGCAGCGGCAAGAGCACGTTGCTGCATCTGGTCGCCGGGCTCGACCGTGTGGACGCCGGCACTGTCCAGGTGGGTGAGCAACGCCTGGACCAGTTGAGCGAGGCGCAACTGGCGCATTGGCGCCGTACCGAAATCGGCCTGGTGTTCCAGCAGTTCAACCTGATCGGCAGTTTGCGTGTCGACGACAACCTGGCGTTCCAGGCACGTCTGGCCGGGCGCTTCGACTCGCAATGGCAGGCGCAACTGGTTGAGCGCCTGGGCCTGGGCGACTTGCTCAAACGGTATCCCGAACAGCTCTCCGGCGGCCAACAGCAGCGGGTTGCGGTGGGCCGTGCGTTGGCTTCGCGCCCCGGCTTGTTGCTGGCGGATGAACCCACCGGCAATCTCGACGAGGCCACCAGCGATGACGTGCTGCAATTGCTGCTGGACCTGCTGCGAGACAGCCCCACCAGCCTGCTGATGGTGACCCACAGCCCGCGCATCGCCGCGCGCCTGGACCGCCAGGTGGTGTTGCGGCGTGGCCGTGTGGTCGCTTGAGATGAGGGTATTTTATTGGGCACTGCGCGCGCTGTTGAGCCATTGGCGACGGCACCCGGTGCAGTTCTTCAGCGTGCTCACCGGCTTGTGGCTGGCCACCGCGCTGTTGACCGGCGTGCAAGCCCTTAACAGCCAGGCGCGCGACAGCTATGCACGTGCCAGCCAATTGATCGGCGGTGAGCCGCAAGCCAGCCTGAGTGCGCCGGACGGTGCGAGCTTCCCGCAGGCGCTGTTTGCCGAATTGCGCCGTGCCGGCTGGCCGGTGTCGCCGGTGGTGCAGGGGCGGCTGCAGCTCAAGGGGCATGAAGACCTGCGTTTGCAATTGATGGGCATCGAGCCGTTGTCCTTGCCCGGTGGCGGTGCGGTGGCGGGGCAGCGCTTGAGCCAGGCGCAGATGCTCGGGTTTTTCAACCCGCCCGGGCAAACCTGGATCGCCGCGCAAACCTTGCAGGCGTTGGGGTTGCAGGCCGGTGCGCAACCGTTGACGGCGAGCGGGCTGCGGTTGCCGCCGTTGCAGGTGCAACCCGACATGGCCCCCGGCCTGCTGCTGACCGATATCGGCTTCGCCCAACCGTTGTTGGACATGCCGGGGCGCCTGTCGCGCCTGCTGGTGGACAAGGCCTTTGCCGCCACCCAGCCGACGCCGCCCGCCGCGCTGCAACTTAAGCAAGGCGAGGACAACAACCTCTCGCGCCTGACCGAGAGTTTTCACCTGAACCTCGATGCCTTGGGCTTTTTATCCTTTGTGGTCGGCCTGTTTATTGTCCACGCCGCCATCGGCCTGGCCCTGGAGCAACGCCGTGGCTTGCTGCGCACCTTGCGTGCCTGCGGGGTCAGCGCGCGTCTGCTGATCGTCAGCCTGGCGGTTGAGCTGGGGGTGTTGTCGTTGCTGGGCGGCGTGCTGGGTGTGATCAGTGGTTACCTGCTGGCCAGCCTGTTACTGCCGGATGTGGCCGCCAGCCTGCGCGGCCTGTATGGCGCCGAGGTGGCGGGCCAGTTGAGCCTCAGCCCGTGGTGGTGGTTGGCCGGCTTGGGCTTGAGCCTGCTCGGCGCGCTGCTGGCGGGTGCCAGCAGCCTGTGGCGCGCGGCGCGTTTGCCTTTGCTGGCGCTGGCCAATGCCCAGGCCTGGCATGAGGCGCACGGGCGTTGGCTGCGACGTCAGGGTTGGGTGGCGGCTACTGCGTTGGCAATTGCCGTGCTGGCGTTGTGGTGGGGCAACAGCCTCGCCGCCGGGTTTGTGCTGATGGCAACGTTGCTGCTGGGCGCGGCGCTCGGCCTGCCGGTGGTGCTCAATGGCCTGTTGACGGCGGTGCTTGGGCGTAGCCGTTCAGTATTGGGCCAGTGGTTCCTTGCCGACTGCCGCCAGCAGTTGCCGGCCCTGAGTCTGGCGTTGATGGCGTTGCTGTTGGCGCTGGCGGCGAATATTGGTGCAGGCTCCATGACTTCGGGGTTTCGCCAGACGTTCAATAACTGGCTGGAACAACGCCTTACCGCCGAGCTGTACCTCAACCCGCAAAACCCGGCCCAGGCCGAGCAGCTTTCCAGCTGGTTGGCGCAGCAACCGCTGGTGCAGGCGGTGCTGCCTACCTGGCAAGTGGCGGTGCAATTACAGGGCTGGCCGGCGGATGTGTTCGGGGTGGTCGATGACCCGACCTATCGCCAGCACTGGCCGCTGCTGCAAGCCGCCAGCGCACCGTGGGACCAACTGCTGCAGGGCGATAGCGTGATGCTCAGCGAGCAATTGGCGCGCCGCTTGAAGGTGGGCCTGGGCGACGCGATCAAGCTGCCCACGCCGCAAGGCGTGTGGTCGCCAACAGTGGTGGGGGTTTATGCCGACTACGGCAACCCCAAGGGCCATCTGCTGGTGAATTCGCAACACTTGCTGGCGCACTGGCCGGGCCTGGCACCGGCGCGCTTCAACCTGCGCGTACTGCCCGGCAATGTACCGGCACTGGTGCAGGAGGTGCGGCACGACTTTGCCCTGGAGGACAGCCGTATCGTCGATCAGCAGCAACTCAAAGGCTGGTCGAGCCAGGTGTTCGAACGCACCTTCGCCGCCACCGCCGCACTCAACAGCCTGACCCTGGGTGTTGCCGGTGTGGCGCTGTTTATCAGCCTGCTGACCCAGAGCCAAAGCCGCCTTGGCCAACTCGCACCGCTGTGGGCACTGGGCGTGACGCGCCGGCAACTGATGCTGCTCAACCTCGGCCAAACCTGGCTGCTGGCGGTGTTGACGCTGGTGTTGGCCTTACCCTTGGGCCTGCTGCTGGCCTGGTGCCTGGACGCGGTGATCAATGTGCAGGCGTTCGGCTGGCGCCTGCCCTTGCAAGTGTTCCCGTGGCAGCTGGCGCAGTTGTTGGGGCTGGCTATGCTTGCCACGCTGCTCGCCTCGGCCTGGCCACTGTGGCAGTTGTACCGCAGCCGCCCGGCGGATTTGTTGAGGACCTTTGCCAATGAAGATTAAAGCCTGGTGGTGGGCCGCCGTGTTGCTATTGACCGCCTGCGACAAAGCCCCCGCGCCGCCGGAAAGCTTCGCCGGCCTTGGCAGCGAAGCGGCGGATTTTGCCCAGGTGGTGCCTGGCAAGGTATTCAGCTTTCCCGAAGACCACGGCCCGCACCCAGGCTTTCGCATCGAATGGTGGTACGTCACCGCCAACCTCAAGGATGCCCAAGGCCATGTGTTCGGCGTGCAATGGACACTGTTTCGCAACGCGCTGAAGGCCGGGCCGGTGCTCGCGGGCTGGCGCGACTCGACCATCTGGCTGGGCCACGCCGCCGTCACGTCCACCACCCGGCATTACGCCGCTGAGCGCTACGCTCGCGGTGGCGTGGGCCAGGCAGGCGCCCAGGCAGCGCCGTTCACTGCCTGGCTCGACGATTGGAGCTTTGCCACCCGGCCCGGTGCCGCCAGCGCCTTGGCCGATACGCAACTCAAGGCCGCAGGCCCACAGTTTGCCTACGATTTGCACCTGACCTCCAGCCGCCCGCTGGTGCTGCAAGGCGATAACGGCTACAGCCGTAAATCCGATCAAGGCCAGGCGTCCTACTACTACAGCCAGCCGTTTTTTACCGCAACGGGCAACGTCACCCTCGACGGCACCACCTACCAGGTCAGCGGCCCGGCCTGGCTCGACCGCGAATGGAGCAGCCAACCCCTGGCCGCCAGCCAAACCGGCTGGGACTGGTTCTCCCTGCACCTGGACCGTGGCGAGCAGTTGATGCTGTTTCGCGTGCGGCAAAAGGACGGCGCGGGTTACCTGACTGGCACCTGGATCGACCAACAAGGGCACACCCAGACCCTGCATAACGCCGATATTCAACTTACACCGCTGGCCACCACCGAGATTGACGGGCGCACTGTCCCCACGCGCTGGTCATTGAAAATCCCCGGCAAACAACTGGACATCACGCCCCAGGCCGTCAACCCGAAGGCATGGATGAACCTGAGTATCCCGTACTGGGAAGGGCCGGTGCAGTTTGACGGTGGTGTGGGGTATCTGGAGATGACCGGGTATTAATCGCGGGTTTTTGTAGGCGATTTTTCTCTGCCGAGTAGGCAACTTCCCAAATGTGATATTCCGCGCCTGCCCTTGTGTGCGGGCTGCCTGCGCTTGCCTATATTCCGACGCCATCTTAATTGCATCCGGGATGTAAGGCATGGCGCAGGGATTCATCAATGACCGCACAACGGACTACAACAGTCTGAAATCCAGGGCGATCGGCGGGGCGCCAAATCGTCAGCGTTCTGATCACTTTGACGTGTTGAACCGGCACTTGCGTACTGGCTTGGTAACTCCGGGGCAACTGGTGATTATCCCTGACGACTTCAGCTTCAGCTGTCGCAGTGAAGAAGCCTGGTTGATGCGTTATGGCGAGCAGATCCGCTGGCGGCTGGAGCCATCGGCCGGCTCGGCGATAATCAATAACTACGACTTGCTGCAGAGCTTGCTGGCGAATGGTTCGATTGGTATCGGCAGCGCCACTTCGGCGTGGGCGCGGCATCTGGATGAAGTGGCGCAGACCCTGGAGGCGATTGAGCGCTTGCATCAGCGGTTGAAGGGCGGTGGGTTGGACCGGGGAGAGTTTGCTCGCCAGCGCCAAGGGCTGTTTCGGCAGTTGGACGCGCAACTGCAAGGCGCGGCGCGGTTTGGCACGGGGTTGCGAGGCAATCAATCGTTGAAGAAAGTGTTGGGGATATCGACCAAAAGCTTTCTGCATAAGGGTGAGATTGCGGGGTATGCGCAGCGGGTCGGGGACGTGGCGCAGGTGTCGAAGTGGTTGGGGAAGGGGACTTATGTGGGGTTGGCCATGGATGTGGGGGTGACAGGATTGGAGGTCAAGGAGGCGTGTATGACGGGAAGGGAGGCGCTGTGTCGGCGAGCGAAATATGTGGAACCGGCGAAGTTGCTGGGCAGTGTTGCAGGCGCTGCGCGCGGCGGTGCCTTGGGGGCAAAGGTGACACGCCGTGTATGTTCGATGGTCATGGGGATCGCGCTCAAAGGGAGAGGCGAACTGATTTGTGGGGTTCTCGGGGGCGCTGCCGGAGGTGCTGTGGGTGGGAGCATCGGTGGGCTCGGGGGCGAAATGGTCGGTGATCTGATTTATCAACCGGAGAGTATATGAGCACGACCCTCTACACGGTGTGTGTGATTGTTCTCGCAGTATCACCAGGCGTTTCATACGGCCTAATGGTATTCGTCGAGAACACAAAGCTAGATGAACTGGAGAGCTGTTTCAGCGGTAACACAATGGTATGTGACAACAAGCGTTATTGGTGGCGAAATCGCGCCAGAGACAGGTTCAAGCGCACGAGCCTGATCGTAGGCTTTTTGTTCTTGCCAAATCTGTGCGTGAGAAGGGGCTATGTCACCCGGGCAGAGCTGGCTGGAGTTCCCTTGAGCTTGAAGCGTTGGGCGCTTTGGCCCTATTTGTCTGGAATGGTTTGGTTTTTCAGTGCAACCGCCTGGTGTATTTGGATGAAATGGTAGAGCATGAAAATTCGCCTAAAAAATACTGTACAGATATACAGTATTGTTCTACATTCCATCCCAGGTGACCGGATGTCACCGCTCACCTGAGCTTCAATTTTTTAACTATGGATGGATAAAAAATGAAATCAACCAAAGCCTTTATGCTGGGCGCGGCCATGATGGCCTCCTGCTTTATCTCGGCCTCTGCCCTGGCCGACCTGACCCTTCCCAAACTTACCCCAGGCACAGTCAGCCAAGGCGAGATTGACGCGCTCAAACCTGGCGGCACGCTCACTGCGGTGCCGATCCCGGACGAGTTGCGGCAAAAGCTGCTGGATGCGCGGGACGGCAAGGCCAAGGCGGCTACCAAGGCTGCCAAATCCGTACCCTTTAACAGCGCTGTCGGTGAGTTGAAAAAACCGAGTCAGAGCGAGCTGAAAAGTGCAGCGGTCGCCGACTTTGTGCCGTTGTTTCCGACCCTGGATATCAACACCCTCTACACCATCAGTGAAGTGCAAACGGGCCAGGATTTCCCTTACCACTTCAACCTGCCAAAAAGCGCGCGGGTGCTGGTGCAGTTGATCAACCAGAGTGCCGGCGCCGACATGTCGCTGAGCCTGTTCCGCGACGACGGCCAAGGCAACCTGCAACTGCTGGCCACCGCCGATAACGCCGGCAATGCCGATGAATACATCGACGGCGTGCTGCCGGCCGGTGACTACTACTGGTACATGGTGGCCAAGACCGCCACCAACGCGCAGTTCAGTTTTGGCGTAGCAGCGGACACCAACATTGATGCCTTCGAGCCCAACGACACGCCGCAAGACGCTTTTGCGCTGCCGGACTCGATGAACAAGGTGAGCGGCAACCTCGACAACGCCAACGACGTCGATTACTTCGATTTCAAGGCGGTGCGTGGCCAGGCCGTGAGCATGTACCTGGCAGGCGATGACAGTGGCAGCCGTAACCAGTGGATCTTCGAGCGCTTTGATGGCGTCAACTGGATCGTCGTGCCAGCCGGTTCTACCTCCACTTACCCGAGCGTCACGCCGGGTACCACCGTCAAGGTACGTGTGCGGGCCAACCCGGCCGTGACGCAGGACCCGAGCAAGTACTACAAACTAAGCCTCGGCTCTGCGCCACGGCTGAACAGCTCGCAGGTAACCGGCGACAATATCGTGCGGGTACCGGCATCCATATTCTGGATGGCGACCCAGGCGGGGCGCACATTGAACTGGACCACCAACTGGTCCGATTCCACGGGTGCGCCGCTGCTGGGCGTCACACCTGTGCTGCGTGTCGACAAGCGCTTTGAGGGCACCGAGTTCCATTGGACCGACTTCAAGGCCACCACCAACAGTGCCGGCACATCCCAGGCCAGTGCCGCGCTCGGTACCTGCTTTGGCGAAAACCGCGTGCAGTACCCGGACAGCAGCACCGGCGTGCAGTACACCTGGGACACCACCTTCAACTTCGGCGGCTGGCGTATCGAGCTGGACGAGTTCCCGGGCGTGGGTGTCGGCGGTGATAACGTGCAGTATGTGACCTTTGGGCACATCTGCACCCAAGACATCATCCATTGATACCGTGATGTAAATCAGAAGGGGCAGCCTGAACAGGCTGCCCCTTTTTGTTATTCGCCAGCCAACGCCAGCTTCAACGGCAGGCGCGCCATACTGGTGCTTGTGAGCGAGCCCAGGTACAACCAGTCGCCGTATTCGCGTGCGGTGGTAATCGGCGAGTAGTTGCCCGCCGTGCCATCCTGCAAGTTGGCGATGACCTTGCCATCGGTGTCCAGCCCCAGCACAAAGGCTTTGCGCTCGATGGGCTTGGGCACCACCATCAATGCGCGCACCATCACCTTGCGCAACAACGGGTAGCCGGCGAAACCATCCAGCAACGGGTTGCGCGGCGAATACAGCGCGACCCAGAAGCGATCGCGGCCGTTGAAACTGAGGTTGTCCGGCAGGCCCGGCAGGTTGTCGATAAACAGGTCGTGGGTGCCGCTGCGTTCGCCCTTGAGCCAGTAACGGCTGATGCGGTAGGCGCCCGTTTCGTTCACCAACACGTAGTTTTCATCCGGCCCGAGCGTTACGCCATTGGCAAATTGCAGCCGGTCCAGCAACACCTCGGTAGTACCGTTGCTGAAGTCATAGCGCAGCAACCGCCCGTCGCCGCCATGTTCGATCACCGCTGTGCCGTCCTGGCCATAGCCCCAGCGGCTCGTCGCATCGCTGAAGTAGGCATAGCGCCCGCCGGCGTCGACGGTCACATCATCGGTGAGACCAAACGGCACGCCGTCAGCGCTGCTGCTCAACAGCTTGAGTTGGCGGTTGGCATCCAAGGCAAGCAACCCCTTGACCCCATCGGCAATGATCAAACGCCCATCGGGGTGCAACGCCAGGCCGAGCGGGCGGCCGCCGGTGTTGGCGAGCACCTCCAGGGTGTGGCTGTTTGGCGAGGTGCGGATGATGCGCCCGTCCTGCAGGCCGCTGATCAGAAAACCCTGGGGGTCGAGCAGCAAGGTTTCGGGGCCAGCAATGTCCGGGGCGCCGATTTTTTCAATGCCCTTGAGCCGCTGGTTCTCGGCGTAGGCGCCGTCTTTGAGTGAAGGCGCCTTGGGTGGCGACCAGTTCACCGGTTGCACTTTGGTCGGCATCAGCAGCAGAAAAGCGATGACTGCAAGCAGCAGTACGAACAGTAAATGGCGCAGTTTTTTGGGGCGGGTACTCATGACTATTCCTGGTTGTCGTGGGCGTTCGGCTCCCAGTGCAGGGTGCCGAACAGGTAATCCATCAGTGGTAGGACGATATTGAAATTGCGCCCCTGCATCAGCTCACGGCGGTGGTGCAGGGCATGCAACTGGTGCATCTGGCGAATCCATGGCAGGCGTGCCACCGGGTGCTCGGCGGGCAGGTGTTCGCAGGCGTGAAACACTTCGTAAAGTAAATACCCAAGGATCATGCACCCTGCAAACAGCCCGGCGACATTGGCGCTCAACTGGTTTAGCAGCCACCAGGCGGGCAGGGTGATCGCCAGGCTGTGCAGCACGATCAGCCAGGCCGGGAACAGAATCACGCGCCAGTCTCGGGGGCTGTCGTAGGTCATGTGGCCGGGGGTAAAAAAACTGTGGTGGTCACCCGTGTGCCGCGCATAGAACAACCGGGCCAGGCTGTGTTTGTGATGGCCGAGGTGGCGGTGTACGAGGTAGATGCACAGGTTGAAGAACACCAGCGTCAGCGGCACGCTCAGCCACTGGAGCGCGGTGATGTGCGCGGTGGAGGACCAGGCCAGGGCGCTGCAGACAACGCCGTAGCCGAGCACGAAACTGGCATGCAGCCAAGGGTTGTAACGGGCACTCACGGCGGCGCGGTAGCGGGCGCGGAAGGTCTCGGTGGGATGGGCCATGGCGGCAAGCTCTGGTTTTTTTGTTGGAGCCTGAGCTTAGTTGGTACGCGAGATAGTGCGAGTTTTTGTGCGGTACGCGGTTTAAGTGTGGGAGTTGGGTTGCCTGTGATTGGTCGGGGGGCATATCCGTTGCTGCGGTAACGGCGGCTTATGGTTCCGCTCTTACAGCGGGTCACTTTTGTAAAGACACAAAAGTAACCAAAAAGTCTTCGCCCCAACACTCGGTGCCTCGCTATGGCTCGGCATGCCCGCAATCCGCCAGTGATTTGGGGGGCCGCCGCGATGGGCCATCCTTGGCCCAGCGCGGCTAAACCGGCATCCCTGCCGGTTTACCCC
>NZ_CBFHAZ010000042.1:0-48082 GCF_965653655.1 Pseudomonas onubensis
CCTGACGATTTGACGTCTACGATTCACGCGGGCTGTCCTTGTTCGAGTGGTGTGTGTTCGCAACTATCACCGTAGACCAAGGACGGCCTTTTTTCATTTTTCTGTAGTCAGATCAGCTGGTTAGCTGGTTAGCTGGTTAGCTGTTAAGGAAGTGCCATTCTGGTCTGACCCCTATTTCCTGCTATTTTCGTGACCCCTATTTCCGCTATTTCCGCGAGTTCTGCTATCGGGGCCAAGCAAAATATCTAAATATCAAGTTATGGATATATGCCGAGCCGCTCAAGCTCAGAGAAAAAATATTCCATACCTTCCCGTATGCTATCTGTATCTTTTCTTATTACAACATCGTTACTTGTCGACATATTTAAAATAAAAGTATAAATATTACGCTCTCTTTCACCATCCACCTTAAAGATGAAAAAACCCTTATTTTTCATCGCCACCAACTCTAGTATTTGAATAAACTCCTCTAGCCCGACGCCATTCATACTTGGCGAACCGAAACGAGCCGCATACTTTTCAGAAAGCTCATTGAAAGACATTAATCCAGCCCTCTTAATGCTTTTGAAATGTCTTGGACATTAGTTAGCTTCCCCGTCGCAACCTTATCCACAACATTCCAAATAATTTGTTTTGGCGGACCATCCACGCCGTTTTTTATAAGCAACTGCTCAACCACCTCAACAGCAGTCCGCTTGTTCCCATTATCAAACAGATGCCCGCCTGCAATATCCCTGATCATTGAGCCAGCCTTATTATAAAAACCATCATAATTGGCAGCATTTGCAATAGCCGTATCTACTTCTCTGAATGAAACCGAACCGCCAAACTGTGAATTTATAGCAGTGATGTCGTCTGCACTTAAGCCGACCTTGAAACCACCAAGACCTGTTCCACTTGGAAGGTTTGACGCTGAAGCTAGATCATCTACCTTTCCGGCAGCGCCACCAGTTGCTTTTGCACCAGCCTCCTTTACCGGGTGGGCATACGGCATGCCAGCCTCAGCATCCGGCGAGGAAATCGAGGTGTATGGCGCCTTTGCACCCTGAATCTCATTACTGGCGCTGCTAATCAGCTTCGATGCTTCGCTGATATCGCCCCTGTTCAGAGCTTTGCGTGCCATTTTCAGGGTGCCGGAAATAATCCGTTCACCTGGAATAAGAGATGCTGCTACCTCAAGGTAATCAAGTGCACTCTCAGCCTCCGCTACGCTTTTAACTGTGCCGATAACTGGTACAAAATTTGCGCCTTCTGACAGGGCACCTTTGAGCTCTTCCCGCCGCTGAGTATACATCTTGACCGAGCACGCTTGCTCACTCATGCCAGCGCAGTTTTGCTCCTTGTAGTGTTGGTTTTCTGCTTTGACGCGGTCTTCAGCCTGCTGCTCAAGTGTCTTATGTGCGGCTAATGCTTCTGCAATATCACTGAGGGAGTTGTTCTCCACCGCATTGCTTCCCGCCTTTGCTCCAGTAACCGCACCGCCCAGATCACCACCAGCAATCCCCCCAGCCAACCCTGCTGCTAGACCCGAAAGTGCAACAACCGTCTCTCTCTCCTCCTCCGTCAACTCGATTGTCTTCTTGCCCGGATACAACTGATGGGCGATGAATTCACCCGTCGCAGCTCCCGCAGCCCCCGCTCCCGCAGAGTTGCCTTGCGCCTGCGCCACCACCGCACCCAATACGGCATGCGCCATGGTGTTGAGTACAGCGTTGTCTCCGGTGGTTTTCCTGATGACTTGCGCCATGTACGGCGCCGACGCGCCCGCAATAGCGGAACCGATATCGCCTCCCACCAACCCTTGCAATGCTGCTGTCACCGCCTGCGCTACACGTGGGTAATTGCCGCCGACCCCGTAGTCCGCCATGATCCGTTGATAAGCGTCAGTGGCAATCAGTTGTTTCTTGTAGGCATCGACGTCCTCTTTTTTGGCATCTTTTCCAGGGTCCTTGATGCCACGCTTATCAAGTTCAGCACGCGCCTCTTTATCAGCATCGATCTGGCCTTGCGTGCGGACAATATCAACCGCTTGAGTACCAATATCCGCAATCAACTGCACCTGCCGCAGGCGCTTCTGCTCTTTTTCCTTATCAAAGATCGGGCTGATGCTGCCGTTGGCGTGTTCAACATCGTGGCTCAGCGTTGCAACGTCCTGCTGCTGTTTGGCAGGGTCGCGGATGTCGAGGGTACCGTTGGAAATGGCCGATGAGGTGGTGCCGCTGTCACTGTCGCCATGATTGAACGCGATCAAGCTGCCGGAGGGCAGGTTGCTGATGAAGGCGTTCGCTCCGCTTGCGCCACTGCTCACACTGGCGCTCTGCAACTGGCTTGTGTACTCAGCCTTGTTCTTTAAAACGCTCCATCCCAGCGTGCCGGTGCTCAGGCGGTTTTTGTCCGGCGTGGCTGTGCTGCCGATCACGCTGCCATCGAGTTGCGTGTGTTTGCCTACGTCAATCTGGTAGCCGCCCTTACCGCCGAACAGGCCGGTTTGCTCCTGCACACTCTGGTATTTGGAGTCGATCTTGCTTTTACTGATGCTCAGGTTTGCACTGCCACCGGTGCCGATGATGGCGAAGCTGACGCCCCCACTCACGTCCGTCTGCTTGGACTTGTAGTTATCGGTGTCTTGCAGGCTTTGCAGCGTAAGGTCGCGCCCCACAGTAGCGGTAATTTTGTCTGCGCTGACCTGCGCGCCCTTCAGGGCGGTGTCTCGGCCGCTGATCAGGCTGACCTGTTTGCCCGCATCCAGGGTTGTTTCCGTCCAGGTGGTACCGGTGCCCTTCTCGTTACCGGTGCCTTTGTTGGCATTGGCGAAAATGCTCAGGCCGCCGCCTTCGGAACCCACGCCTAGGCTGATACCTACCGCACCACCACTGCTGCTATTTTTGCCATCAAGTTTTTGGTTATTCGCCGCAGCTTCCAGGCGAATATCGCGCTCCGCCGCCAGCCGCATCTCATTACCGGCCTGAAGCTTGCTGCCTTGAACATGGATATCACCTGCGGCCCCAGGCGTACCGTTGCCGTCCGCCACGATGGTGAGGTTGTTGCCGGCCGTCAGGCTGCTGCCCTGGCTGAGTGTTTGCTCCTGAGTCTGTTTGGAATCGGATTTTTGCGAACCCAGGGAGATGCTGATCCCCACAAACTGCGAAGCGTTAGCACCGGTCATGCCGCCATTCTGCTGCGCCGCTTGCCACGCCTGCACGCCCGTCAACCCTGCCTTCACACCTTGCAGCGCCGAGAGACGGCCGTCGTCCTCGTTCTTGGCTTGCTTGGCGGTCTTATAAGCGGAGTCCACCGCGCTACCCACAGTGCCGGACAACGCCAGGGTCAAACCACTGGTTTTGCTTTTGGAGGTCTGCTCGCTGCGGTTGTTGTTCTCGGAAGCCAGGATGCTGACATTTTGCCCAACCAGGCTGATGTCCTTACCGGCAACCACGTCAGAACCGCGAATGGTCAGGTCTTTGCCAGCCTGAATATCCACACTGCCCAGCACACTGCCGATGTTGCTGGCCCGGGTGGTTTCGGTGCTGCTGGTGAAGGTGTTCTGGTTGCTGCTTGAACCCAACGTAACGCCGATGCCGCCGCTGCTCATCAAGCCCGATTTTTTGGTCGAGGACGAATGGCTTTGTTCAAAGGTTTCCGTTGCCCCATCAATCACTACATTGCGCCCGGCAACCAGGCTGGTGGCGTTGGTGGAAACCACGTCGCTGGTGGTAGTGCCGATGTCACGGCCAGCACGCACGACCACGGTATCAGCGCTGATGGAAGAGCCCTGCTGGCTGATCTGGTTACTGCTGTCGATGCGCGTTTTCTGGCTGCTGGACAGCAACCCTTTGCTGGTTTTGGTTTTGCGGTAATAGCTGTAGTCGCTGTCTTGCGCGGCGTTCAGCGCCAGGTCATTGCCTGCGTACAGGTAGGCTTCCTTGCCGGCACTCGCACGGCTGGCGCTGACCACGAGGTCGTTGCCGGCACTCAGGGAGAGGTTCTCACCGGCAACCAGCGAGGTGCCCACTTGCTGAACGTGGTCTTCCTGGCTGGTGACCTTCTTGGAATTAAACGCCGAATGCTGTTCATTCGCCGCCGACGCCAGGTTCACATTGCCCTTGGCTACCAGCGCCAGATCACGCGTGGCATTCAACTGGCTGCCGATAGCGCTGATGTCCCGCGCAGCCACCACCTGGAAGTCGCGCCCGGCCTCGATCACGGTGCCGTATTGGGTGGCCGAGTTACTGCGCATCAGGGTGCTGACGGCATTGGCGTTGCGTTGTTCGGCGGTGGCCAGGTTCACGTCGCGCCCGGCTTGAACGCCCAGGTCGGCGCCGCTTTTGAAGGCGCCGCCGGTGCTGTTGACGTCGCGCCCGGCTTGCAGGGTGAGGGTATTGGCGGCTTCGATGCGGGCGGCGTTGTCGACGAAGTCGGTGCGTTCGGTGCGGTAGCCGCTGCTGCTCTGGTGGCTGGTGACGGTGCGTTCGTTGAGCACATCGCCATTTACTGCGCTGACGCTGACGTCGCGCCCGGCGATGATGCCGCCGGCGCGGTTGGTGAGGGTGTTGCCGGCGAGCAGGTCGAGGCGGTTGCCCGCTTGCACAAGGCCGCTGTTGACCATGTTGCGCCCGGCGCTGGCGGCGAGGTTGTTGGTGGCGCGCAGGGTGCCGACGTTGTTGAGGTCGGTGCCGCTGACCAGGTTCAGGTCGCTGCCGGTGATGAGTGCGCCGTTGGGCGCCAGGCGGTTGTTGGCCTGGGCCAGGTAGAGCACGGGCACCAGCACTTGCTGGCCGGCGACGGTGGCGTTTTCCATCCACACGATGTCGTGGGTCAGGGCCGCCACTTGCTCGGCGGTGAGGCTCACGCCTACGGCCAGGTTTAGCGCCTGTTTGGTGCCGATGGCGTTGTCCATCAGGTACTTGAACATTGCTGTGTCGCTGGTCTGGCCATCGATGAAGCGCTGGCCGGTACGGGCGATCACGGCTTGCTGGATCAGGCGCTGTTCATACAGGCCGTCACCCAGGCGCTTTTGTGCCTGGTCCGGGTCGTAGCCCAGTTTGGACAGCATGTAATCGGAGCTTAAGAACTGGCTGAGGTTGGTCAGCAGCGGGTTGGTTTCGATCAGGTATTTCTGTGGGTTGGAGGCGAACTGGCTGTCTGGCAGGCCTTGCACGCGGTTAATCACCACGCCGTCGGCCGAGGTGCCGCTGCCGGGCACGACCGGGCCGGTAACCGGCGTGCGGTCGACACTGCCGCCGCCCAGGGTCCAGCCTTGCGGGCCGGTGCTGGCAGGCGCGCTGGCGCTCTGGCCACTGAGGCGGAACAGCCCGCCCTGGCCGGTAGGCAAGGTAAAGCCGGGCAGGCTCAGCGGGTTGATCTGCTGTTGGGCCAGGTCCGGCGGCAGTTGCTGGTTGAGGGTGACGCGTGTCGAGTAACCGGCTGCGCCACTGGCACCGGTGGCGTCGGTGGTGGTTTTGGCACCTGCGCCGATGTAGCTATAGCCCAGGCGCACCACACTGTTGTCGATACCGGCTTGGGCCTTGACGTCTACTGCGCCGCCCGCCTGAATCACGGCGGCGTAACGTTGGTCATCGCTGGCAATTTTGGTGACTTTGCCGAACTGGGTGCGCTCGATCTCCATCATGCCGATAAAGTTAGCCACGGTGGCCTCAAGGCCGCCGAGGTCATTGGGGTTGTAACCGGCGCTTTTGTACCAGTATTTGTTGGTGAGTGCGGCGGCGGCGCCGAACCAGCCTTCAGGGTGCTTGGTGCGCTTTGACGTGAAAAGACGATAGGTCTCGGTCTCGCCAGTTTCGATGCCGGTGTTGACCAGGTTGTTCAGGCGCGCGGTGAAGTTACCGCCGGCCGCGATCGAGCTGCTGCTGTTGAGCAGGTCGCCGCCCGCCAGGGTCATGTTACCGCCCGAGGTGATGCTCGAACCGGCACTGGCGGCGGTCACTTCCAGTTTGTCGCGGGTCACCAACTCCCACACGTAGTTACGCGGGGTGCCGCCCGCATGGCAGTCACCGGCGTTGACGTACTCGATGCAGGTGCCTTCGGTGGCCGAGGCGGTGTAGACGCCCGCATCGTTGACGTCGAGTACCGCCCGCTGGTTTTTGATCGAGTTGGCGGACAGGCTGAGGTTGCCGTCACTCTGGATCGTGGATGAGCTGTTGAGGATGCTGCTGGCCAGGCCGCCCTTGCCGTCACGGTCGACGCTGAGGTTGCCCAGGCTGTAGACGTCGGCGTAGCTGTTGTTCAGCGCGTCCACACGCAGGCTCATGTCGCCGCCGCTGAAGATCAGGCCGTGGTCATTGAGCAAGGCGCCGGTGGTGGCGACCAGTCGCTGGCCGCTGCCCAGGGTCGCGTAGTTGTTGAGTGTGCCGGCGTTGACCACGAGGTCTGTGGCGGCGGTGAGGCGCCCACGGTTGTTGAGTGTGCCGGCGATGTTGGCGGTAGTAACCCCGCCGCCGGCAATGCTGGCCGTGTCGCTCAAGTTGGCCTGTGCGGCGCTGAGGTTGAGGTTGCCCAGGCTGCTGATGCGCCCGCTGCTGTTGAGCGCGCCGCTCAAGGTCAGGTCGAGCGCGCCGTCGCTGGCGATCAGGCCGTGGGTGGTCCAGTTGGCGCCATTGCCGACAAAGCCTCGGGCACCGAGCAGTTGGCCGGTGGCGGTCTGGTCGAGGTTGTCGACGTTGACCGTGAGCTGCCCGGCCTGGATCACGCTGCTGTTGGTCCAGTTGCCCTGGGTGATGGTCAGGTCGCCACGGGTGACCAGGCTGCCGCCCACGTCGTTGAGGTTGGCCGGGGCAATACCGAAATTGCCGGTGCCCACGTGCAGTACGTTGCCGCCCAGGTTCTGGAAGCTGCCGGCGTTGAGGGTCAGGTCGTTGTTGGCGGTTTCCACCACGCCGTTGCGGTTGTCGAACAGGCCGCCGATGGCGAATTCGGTGGTGCCCGCCGTGCCCAGCGCACGCAGGCGCCCGGTCTGGTTATCGAGGCTGGCCGCGCGCACCTTCAGGGTGCTTTCGCTTTCGATGATGCCGAGGCGGTTGTTGAGTGCGCCGCTGAGGTCCAGGTCGATCTGTTGGCCGGCAATCTGGCCGTCGTTGTCACCGCTGTTATCGAAGTCATGCCCGACCACGCGCATCAGGCCTTTGGCATACAGCCCGCCGTTGCGGTTGTCGAAGTTGCCGGTGGTGACCAGTGCGTTGCCGCCCTGCGCGGCGATGCGCCCGCCGTAGTTGTCTACGCTGCCGGCTTGCAGGTTGAGGCTTTGCCCCTGCATCACGCCGCCCTGGCGGTTGTTGTTGAGGTCGTAACCGTTGCGCAGCACGCCGACTACTTGGGTTTGCAGCGCGGCCTTGAGGCTGGCGAGGGTGCCGCCACGGTTGTCGAGGCTGGCGGCGTTGACGCTGAGGTCACCGGCCTGGGCGATCAGTTTGCCGCTCTGGTTATCCAGCATGTCGGCCACGTTGGCGGTCATGCCGCCCTGGCTTTGCACGGTGCCTTTGCCATTGTCCAAGCGGTTGGCCGTGAGGCTGAGGTCGGCGTTCTGGCTGTAGATCAAGCCGTCGTTGCCGTTCTGTACCAGGCCGCTGGCGGTGAGGCTCAAGCGGTCGTTGGCGGCCAGGGTGCCACGGTTGCGGTTATCCAGGCCGACAGTCAGCAGGGTCAACAAACCTTGGCTGGCGATCTGGCCGCCCTGGTTGTTGATCTGCGCCGCGCGGCTGATCAGCAGCGGGCCGCCGCTGGCCAGTTTGCCATTGGTGTTGGTCAGGGTCGCGAGCAGGTCGAGGGTGGTGGCGGTGCCGCCACTGATGCTGCCGGCGCTGTTGTCCAGGTTTTGCGTAGTCAGGCTCAGGGCCGCGCCGCTGTCGATCACGCCGCCCTGGGCGTTGTTGAGCAAGCCGCCGACGGTAAGCGTCTGCCCGGCCGCGCTGGAGAGTACGCCTTTGTTGCTGTTGTCCAGTTCGCCAGCATTAACGGTCAGCGCTTTCTGGCTCACCAGTGCCCCGCCTGCGCTGTTGAGCAGGTTGGCGGTCAGCGTGGCGTTAAGGTCGCCGTATCGGCTCGACAAGGTGCCGCCGTTGCGGTTATCGAGGTTCGCGCCGCTGACGGTGAGGCCCTGCCAGCCGGACATCAGGCCATTCTGGTTGATCAGGTTTTCGGCATTGAGCACCAGCAGGTTATTGCTGATCAGCTTGCCGTTGCTGTTGTTCAACGTGCGGCCGCTAAGGTTCAGGGTTTGCGCGCTGGAGAGTTCGCCTCCCTGGTTGCTGAGGTCACGCAGGTGGTTGATGGAGAGGTTGCCGGCGGTGGTGATCAGGCCACCGGTGTTGTTCAGGTCGCCGGTGGCGGTGCCGAAGTCCAGGGCAATCGCGCTGCCCAGCAGCGAGCCGTTCTGGTTGTCCAGCGCAGCGCTGTTGAGCGTCAGCGTATTGCTCGCGTTGAGCAGGCCCTGGTCGCGGTTGGTGAGGCGGCCAGCCACGTTGAGCAGCGTGTCGCCACGGCTGGTGAGGGTGCCGCCGCTGTTGTCGAGGTCGGTGGCGTGGGCGTCAACCGAGGCGGCGGCAATCAGGCCTTTGACGTTGGCCAGGGCCTGGCCGATGCGCAGGGTCAGCGCGGCGTTGCTCAGCAGTTTGCCGCTGCTGTTGTCGAGGTTGTCGGCGGTGAGTGTGAACGCCTGGCTGCTGGAGATTTCACCGCCCTGGTTATGCACGTTCTTGAGGTTGCTGAGCATCAACAGCGGCGCGTTGATCAGCCCGCCCTGGTTGTTGAACTCGCCACGGTGCAGGTCCAGCGTCAGCGCCTCGGCGCTGGTGATCTGACCGCCTTGCTGGTTGTTGAGGTCGGCGGTGCCGAGGGACAGGGCCTGGCGCGCACTCAGGGTGCCGTTCTGGCTGTTGTCAACGCTTGCGGCGTTGAGTATCAGGCTGCCATCGGTGACCAGCCGCCCGCCTCGGTTATCCACTGCGCCGAGTGCGCTGAGGGTCAGCGGCCCGGCGCTGGAGAGCGTGCCGCCGCCGTTGGCCAGCGTGCGCGCCGAGATGCTCAGCAGCCCTTCGCTGCTGATCAAACCCTGGTTGCGGTTGAGCAGTTGGTCGACATTCAAACCTGCGCCGCCACCGGCAATCAGCAGCCCGCCGTCGCTGTTATCCAGTTGCGTAGCGGTCACCACAACGCCCGAACGGCTGGACAGCTCGCCGTTGCGATTGTCGATGTTGGCGACATTGACCTGCACACCACCCACGCCTGCGACCAAGCCTTTTTTGCGGTTGTCGAGGCTATTGCCGGCCACGCTCACCGTGCCTTGGCTGGTGACCAGCCCGGCTTGGTTGTTGAGGCTGCCGACGTTGAGGCTCAGCGCATTGCCCGCCGTGATGAGGCCTGCGACGTTATCGAGGGTCGCGACCGTGAGCGCTGCGGTGTCGAGGCTTGAGAGTTCACCGCCCTGGTTATGCACCTCGCCGACCACGGCGGTCAGCGGCCCGTTGCTGGTGACCAACCCACCTTGGGTGTTTTGCAGGCGATCGGCCGTGATGGTCAGGCCGCCGTTGCTGAGAATGCGGCCTTTGTTCTGGTTATCGACGGTGGCGGCGGTAATTTGGGTGTGTTGTTTGGCACCCAGTGTGCCGCCCTGGTTGTTCAACGCCTGGGCATCCACGCTCAACGCGCGGCTGGCAATCACACTGGCGCCGGTGTTGGTGACGACCTTGCCACGCAGGCTCACATCGCCCGTGGCGTTGCGGGTGTTGTCGGCGTTGACGCCGGCTTCGATGATGTCGCCGTTGGTCAGCGTGCCGCCGCTGGACAGCGCAATGCGGTCACCCGCAGCCAGGCTCTGGCGGTTAGTTAGGTCGCCCTGGGTGTTCACGTTCAGGGCTGTACCGGCATACACCGGCCCTTTGGCGTCCAGGCTGGCGGCGTTGATGTTGACCGCGCCGCTGGCGGCGGTTTGCGCCATGCTCAAATGCCCATTGGCATCGAGCTGGATATCACCACCACTGGCCGCCAGCGTGCCGTCGAGCTTCACGCCCACACCGGCTTCGGTGCCCACCAGTTTGATTGCGCCGGCGTACATGCCGCCCAGGGCGCTGGAGTCGATGGCCAGCTCGGGTTTCGCGCTGCCATCGTCGGCCCGCGAAGTGGCTTTCAGGCTTTTGGCGTCGACGTCGTTGCGCCCGGCGACCACAGCCAGTTCACGGGCGTTGATCTGCGCGTTGATCTTGGCCGAGCGGGTGATGATTTCGAAGCGGTCGACGTTGCTGGCGTTCAGGCCTTCGCCGTCGATGGTCACGGCGCCGCCGTCCACCTGGTAGTGGTCCAGGCGACCGACGTTGTCCATCATCGGCTTGCCGGTGGTCAGGGTCACGTTGGGCGTGTTGATAAACCCGCAACCGCTGCACGTGATGCCGTAAGGGTTGGCGACGATGACTTTGGCCGACTGCCCCGCCACTTCGGTGTAACCGCGCAGCTGGCTCGGGCTGCCGCCGTTGACTTCGTTGAGGATGACGTTGGCCGCGCCGCCCTTGAGGTTGGGGTTGCCGACGATATAACCGCCCAGTTGGGTATTCTGCACCGCACCGGTGGCGTTGTTGAGGATCACGCCGTTAGGGCCGACGTTGTAGTCCTTGAACTGGTTATGGGACAAACCACTGCCATTGGGTGTGGCGATATTCACCACCGGCACACCATTGCCCGCCTGGCCGACGCTGGTGGCCGGGTTGCTCACCACAATGCCTTCGGCCTGGGCCAGCAACGGCTGCCAGAACAGCGCGTTGACCAGGATCAGCACCAGGCCGCGCTTGGGCAGGCCGAAGAACGCGTCGCGGCGCTTCAAGGCAGCAGAAGGTTGGCGGGCCAGAAAGGCAAAGTGGCGAACATCCATGGTCAAGTTCTCGTTGCAGCGGGGCGTTGAATTACAGGAAGAAATCCATGCGGAAGTAGATCGGCGCTTCACGCTCCGTCACCACTGCGGGTCTTTCTAACGAGTGGGCAAAGGTCACGCTGGTGCTGACGTATTTGCCACGGGCAAACAGTTCCACGGAGTTGCTTGAAACGCGGCCGTGGTTGTCGCCGTTGTAACGGTCGTTGCGGATCACGCCCTGGTCGTAACCGAGGCTGGTGCCGTATTCGGCGAAGGCCGGGCGCAGCCATTCCAGGGTGACCGGGCGCGCCCAACGCACTTCGTTGCGCCAGTAGCCGCCGCTGTCGCCGGACAGTTGCTGATCCTTGAAACCGCGCACCGACGACGAGCCGCCGAGGCTGATGCGTTGCGGCGAGAACAGCACGTCTTCACTGCGTTGCCCGGTGGCCAGGCTGGTGAAGCTGAACGACTCGCCCCACAGGCGAAACGGCTGCAAGTAGCTGACCGTGGCGGTGTATTTGCGGTAGTCCGGGGTGGGCGTGAGGTTGCCGAACTGGTCGCGGTGCTGGTCGTCGCGCTGGGCGTCAAAGGCACCGATGCCGTTCTGTACGCCCAGGTCGATGTTGACGAAGGCATTGCCGATGCGCCGGCCGTGGTTGATACCAAACTGCAACTCACTGAGGCGGTTGCTGCTGATTTCGAGCTGGGCGTCGTTGATGTAGTTGTTGGTGCGCAGGTGAGCCAGGCCGACGTTGAGCGAGGTTTTGCTCACGTCATCGCGGTGGATTACGCGCTCTGCGCGCAACTGGTGGTTCTGGTTGTCGCCCGACTGTTTGAACTTGAAGGTGTCGGTGTAACCCAGCGCGCGGTAATCGCTCTCGCTGTAGGTGTAGGTGAAGTTCCACCACCCCCACGGCACGTTGTAATAGAGCAGGGTGTTTTTCGAGGTTTTCTGGTGGTCGCTGATGGCGTCGTGGCCGCCGCGCAGCACCAGTTGGTCGGCCAGGCCGAGCGGGCTGTCCCATTCCAGGCCCGCGCCCCATTGCTGCTCGCCGGTGCTGCGTTGCCCGTCGTTGTTGCGCGACAGGCTGGCGCGCCAGGGCTTTTGCGGGGTGTTCTTGACCACCACGTCGCTGCCGCCCACTTGCTTGCCGGGGGTCAGTTCCATTTGCGCCTGTTTGGACGGCAACCGGTTGAGCTGGTCCACCAGTTGCTCGACTTCGCGCAGGTTCAGCGCCTCGCCGACCTTGCCGGGAAACGCCATGGCCAGTTCACGCTCAGTGACGTTGCTGCCTTCGGCGCTGCGCACGGCTTCGAGTTTGCCTTCGACCACCAACACCTGCAGATGGCCGCTGGAGAGGTCTTGTTGCGGCAAATAGGCGCGGCTGGTGACGCGGCCTTTGGCGATGTAATAGTCGGTGATGACTTTGAGCAGCTCATTGAGCTGCGAGACGCCCAGGCATTGGCCTACATAGGGTTTGAGCAGCAGAGTGCGGTCGCCGGCAGGCAGGCTGTCGGCGCCTTTGAGTTCGATGTCTTTGATCGGGAAGCAGCGGGTGTCGGCAGGCGTGGCCGGTGCCTGGGGCTTGGCTTCTTTGCCAGGCAGGTCCTGAAGCTCTTGCAGGCGCCGGCTTTGCTCTTCGAGCAGGCGGTTCTGCCGATCGCGGATCAGGTCTTGATCCCCAGGCGTGGGGGCGGCGATGGCCGTGTTCATGCTCAGGCAGGCGAGCATGAAAGTGCACAACAAGTACCGAGTCCGTGGCAATAAAAAAGACATGTTCGATCCATCGAAAATCAAGGGGCGGCAAACTACCATCGAACTAGCGCTGCCCCAAGAAACGGGGACAGTTGCACATTCGTACTTATTACAGCCGCAACACATTGATTATTAACAACAAAGAATTATCAAACAGAGATAGCGTCAGTCTTTAGAACTTTTATTCCGACCAGCGGCAACTCTTTTGATAGTAATTCGGCAAACAACCGAGCAAATGCCATTATTTAGCCATCAACTACTTGCCGAGTTAGGTTAGTGCAGGGGAATAGCGAAAAGTTCGCGGTTGTTTTGTGAATTGGATCCCATTTATCGGATTATTGCCTCAGGATCGTTCCCACGCTCTGCGTGGGAATGCCGCCTCGGACGCTCCGCGTCCCGGTGACATCAGCTCAAGGGTGACGCGGAGCGTCACAGGATGCATTCCCACGCGGAGCGTGGGAACGATCTTCGTGGTGCTTTCGGAATTTCTAGCCGGCGTCTTTGCCTTTTTCCGCGCCGAGTACAAGGGATCGTTCCCACGCTCTGCGTGGGAATGCCGCCTCGGACGCTCCGCGTCCCGGTGACATCAGCCCTAGGGTGACGCGGAGCGTCACAGGATGCATTCCCACGCGGAGCGTGGGAACGATCTTTTTGGTGCTTTGGAGTTTCTAGCCCGCGTCTTTGCCTTTTTCCGCGCCGGGCACCAGGGTCAGGCCGGGGCGCTCCACGTCGCGGGACACATGGGACTTCACATCCTCCACGCCGCCGTCTTCGTCGTTGTGGATCACCAATACACCCGGCCTGCGAAACTGCTCCAGGTGGCCGTCGCCCAAATTGAAACTCTCACTCAGGTGTTTGTCGCTCAGCGCATTGGCCTCGGCGCGGCGCTGGGCGAATTTGCGCCCACGGCGTTGTTGATAGCGCGCCCAACTGATCAGGATCACTGCGTTGAACAAGGCGATCCACAGATAGATCTGCAAGGTGTTGAGCGCGGCGAAAATCGGCGCCTCGATACGCGGGCCGCCGTGGGTTTCGAGCATGGCGCCGATGCCACGCGCGAGCAGCCAGATCAGCCCGCCCCACGCCAGCAGCGTCAGCAGCACGTCGATGATCCACATCACGATGTTTTGGCGAGTTCTGACCAGCTTCATGGTCACGCCTCCTCTTGAGCGGGTTTGATGCCGCGGTCCGGGCTGACCCAGCGCGCGCGTTTCTGGTGCTGGTTGAACAGCACTTTGGGAAAACTGACCAGGGTGGTGAACAGGCTGACCAGCCAGAACACCATCGGGTACCACACGGTCCAGAACAGGGTTTTCCACAGGTCCTTCTCATAGCGCCGGTCGATCAGGATGCTCACCGCAAATTGCAGCAGACACACCATCGCCAGTACCAGGCCGGTAAAGGCCGGTGGCACCAAAGAATCCACGGCAATCGCCTGGGGCAGTACCACGAACTTGCCCATGCCCCAGAAGATCACTGAGAGCAGGAAGGTAAAGGCCCAACCGGTGGACAGGCAGTATTCGAACAGCAGTGGCCACAGGTAGCGATGGCGCCATTGCCAGATGCCACGGATGTTCTTGAACAGCACCTCGGCGCCACCCTGGGCCCAGCGCAGGCGCTGTTTCCACAGGCCGCCGACGGTTTCGGGCATGAGGATCCAGCACAGGGCACGGGGCTCGTAGAAGATCGCCCAGTGGTCCAATTGCAGCTTCCAGCTCACGTCGATGTCTTCGGTGATCATGTCGGTGGACCAGTAGTCGATGCGGTCCAGCGCTTTCTTGCGAAACGCCACCACCACACCCGACACCGTGAAGATCCGCCCGAACACGCGCTGGGTGCGCTTGATCAAACCGATGATCGAGGAGAACTCGCCCACCTGCACCCGGCCGATCAAGGTCGAACGCGTGCGGATGCGTGGGTTGCCGGTCACGGCGCCCAGGCGCGGGTTGTCGAGCATCGGCGCGACCATGTAGGCCGCTGCGTTTTTGTCGAGCAAGGCATCGCCGTCGATGCACACCAGGTACTCACTGCGCGCCGCCACGGCGCCCATGCGCAAGGCCACGGCCTTGCCTTGGTTCTGCGCCAGGTGCAACACGCGCAGGCGCGGGTTTTCCAGGGCCAGGGCGTCGAGCACGGCGGCGGTGTTGTCGCTGGAACCGTCGTTGACGGCGATGACTTCAACGTTCGGATACAGCTGGCCGAGTGCGGCATGAATGGTGTCGGCGGCGTTATCGCCCTCGTTGTAGCAAGGGATGATGATCGAGATCAGCGGGTTGCCGGCCAGGGTCGGCGCCGGCGTGTCTTCCTTCCACGGCCAATGCCGCTCCCAGTGCAGCCAGAAGTACAGCCCGCCGGCGATCCACAGCGCCGACATGAACAGCGGGTAGAAAAACACGAAGTCCATCAGGAACTGCCCGGTGACCAGGAAGATCAGGCCCAGGGGCACACCTAATACCAGCGCCAACACGAATAAAGCCAGGATTCTGTCGAACATGATCAAGGGTTCCACTGGTTGGAAAGGGCCGGGCGAACTGTCTTCAGGTCCGGCGAATTTTCCAGGAAGTTATCCGGGTAGTAGCCAAAGCTCTTGACCCCCTGGCGTTTGAGCACGCCCATCCATTCGGCCATTTGCGCGCCATTGATATCCGGCGCTGCTTTGGTCCGCCAGTCTTTGGCTTGCAGCTCGAACACGGTTTTTTCCAGCGCGCCGGGGCGTGCCTTAACGGTGGCGACGAGTTTTTCCAGCCAGGCGTTGGAGGTTTTCAGCTCCTGGCCTTCCATCAACGGCATGGCCATGGGCGCGGTCCAGTCGTAGGCCTGGAGGAAGTCATCAAGGTTCTGCGCAAACCAGGCTTCGCTGGCCGGGTTGAGCATCGGCTCGGCAAAGATATTGCGCGCGGTCTGCACCTGCGGGCCACCAATGGCGCGGACCTTGGCGGTCAGCTCGTTGGTGAAGTCGATCAGGTAGCGGCTCTTGAAACGCGTCCAGCGTTGCATCGCTGCCGGGTCTGCGCGCAGCGCGGCAATGCTGCCTGGCAGGCCGTTGGCGGCATAAGCCTTGAGCGCCGCGGGGCTGGCGTCTTCGAAGTCGGAAAGCACGGCGTCGTCGTGGTACAGCACACCGTCGATGGCATTGTTGCGCGCCAGGTCTTCATAGATCTCGCCGATGATCTTGCGCACCTGCGGGTCGAACGGCGACAAGCGTTTGTATTGGTCCGGGTCGGTGCCGACCTGGCCGGTTTGCGGGTCCCAGCGGGTCACACGCTGCAACTTGGGGTCAAGGGCGAAACTCAGCACCGGCATCCAGGCGTAAACCGCCGCATGGGCACGGGTGTGCAACTGCCAGGAGACGCGGTTGAACAGGTCGGCGCGCACCGGCAAATGGCGGTTGGGGAAGTACAGCGAATGCACCAGGCCGTCGCCCTTGGGGTCGGCAAAAGCTTGCAGGAACACGGTGCCCGCGCCCATGTCGACCACACGCTGTACCAACTGGTCGAGGTTGCGCGCTTGCTGGGCCGGGTCGGGGTCGTAAACGTTGTCCAGGTCCACGTGCAGCACCCGCATAGGTGCCTGGGTTTGCACGGCCACCATGCTGTTGGCGAAGTGTTCGCCGTCCGGGTCCGAGGCAACCAAAAAGCGCGGGCTGTTCATCAGGTTGCCGAGGCTGTCGAGGCCGTCTTCCAGGGTCAGCGCCATCTGGTAGCCCTGCGCGTCGACAATCGCCAGCGAGGTGCCTTTGGCGGCGCCATACGGCCACACCCACACCCGAGGCGCCTTGCCGGTTACGCTGCGGATCTTGTTGGTGATCGCCGCGACATCAGCCCGCATGCGCGCGTCGAATTTGGCCTGGTCTTCATAACGACCGGTGGCCGGGTCAAAGCGCAGGCTGGTCGCCGCCGGCTCCAGGTTGCCCTGGGGGTTGGCCAAAATCCCTTTGTGGTTGTTGTCGGTGTGCGCGGCGATTTCCACCAGGCCCGACTGCGACACTTCACGAATCTGCTGCCAGGTGAGGAATTCCCCACGTGGGCGCGGCGAGCCGGCGAAGTCCACCGGTTGATTGAGCGGCGTGTCGATCCAATACCCCACCGGCGCCAGCAAGGCCGGCCAGCGATAGGCGCGCAGAATCGGCATCACGCGGGTGTAAAAGCTCGAATAGCCGTCGTCGAAGCTGAGCATGATGGCTTTGGGTGGCAACTCGGGGCCGCCGTTGCGTGCCGCCAGGATCTGGTCGACGCTGACCGCCTGGTAGCCGTTCTCACGCAACCACGCCAGCTGTTCGATCAAGCGTTCGGTGCGCACCGCCACCACCGCCTGGTCGGGGTCGCGATCCTCGACGTCGTGGTAGGCAATACCCAGGAAATGGTTTTTCGGCCACGGCGCTTCGTTGGCCGCTATCGGCCGCTCGGAGGGTGGAGTGAAGGGCGCGGGTTGCTGGACGCAGGCACTGGCCAGCATTACACCCAGGACCAACAGGCAACGGCAAAGGACGGTCATGGTCAGGCTCTTTTAGAAACGGTAAGTGAGGTCGACGAGCAAGCGCAGATCGCGTTCGCGATCACCGTCATAAGGTCGGCTGATCAGGCTCAGGTTGGCGCCCACGTCGAGTACATCGTTCCAGCGAAAACGTTGGCCATAGCCGATCAAACCGACGCCACCGGTGGAGTAATCCCGTTGGCTGTACGTACCTGCACCGAGCTGGAACTGCTGACTCCACTGAGTCTCGTAGCGGTGATAAAGCACATGATTGACCGTGACCGTGGGCAACACGGTGAAGTCGGATTTGGGGTTGAAGTACACCGTGTCTTCTTTGCTGTTGTGGCTGGTGCCGACTTCCAGGCCCAGGTCTACCTGCACGCCCGGCGCGCTGTAGATGCCCTCGCGGCCGGTGAGTACGGCTTCGAAGCGGTTGTTGCCATCGCTGAAATGCGACGGGCTCAGGGCCAGTTTCCACTCGCGGCTTTCATTCGCGCGCCAGCGGATAAAACCACTGCCGCCGTTGGCGGTGACATCGGCATTCAACGCCCGCAGCGGCGTGGTGGTGAGCAGGTAGCCGAGGCTGCCGCCGTACTGCCAGTTGTCGTTAATGTCGCGGGCAATCGACACGGCCGCGCCCTGCTTGGAGCCGTAGCCATAGGAATGGTTGGAGACTTCGGCTTCCAGGGTCATGTCGCGGGTGCGGCGCTCCACACCGACGCGCTGCCAACGGTGCTGGCCGGTGCCTTCGCTGAAATCGGCGGTGGCGTAGCCGGCACCAGCAAACAGGCGCCAGTCTTCATCGATAGGCGGCGTGTAAAGCACGCTTTCGATGCCCCAGTCACGGCTGCCGGCCACCGCGCCGGCATCGTTGTTATTGCCGCCGCCGTAGCTTTTACCGGTGTAGGCCTCCACGCGCAGCTCGGCCATGTCATGTACATCCCGCAGGCGGCTCAGGCGCTGCACTTGGCGGCTGTCCGGGTTGCGGGCCAGCACGTCATCGGTGAGCACGTCCATTTGCCGCCATTCCTGCAGGTCCATGGCGGTGTAGGCCTGGCTGACTTCCAGGCCGATGTCCCGCGGGGTCTGGGCTTCGGTTTCCTTGAGGACGCCCTCGGCGCGGCGCGGCAGGTCGCGGGCTCGGTACATGTCAGCCTGGGCCAGGCGCAGGCCGACATTGCCGGGGGCTTTGGCCACTAACGCGTCCAGGCCGGCTTCGCTGCCGGGCAGGTCGCCGCCATAGACACCGGCCTGGGCCGACAGCTGTTGCGCGTCCATCCAGGCGTCGTTGGGGTTACCGATGGGCAAGCCCTTGAGTTCGACCCGAGGTTTCTGGCTAGTGGCGAGGCTGTTGGCAACTTCGCGCGCATCGGCGCCTTTGTCGCTTTCCTGCAAGGTGTAGAACAGGGCCGTGGTGTCTTCGACTCGGTCATCGGGTTCAGCATCGGCAGCGCTGATCACCTGGCGGTACAACGGCTCGGCTTTTTCCGGCAGGCGCTGGTCGAGGTAAGACGCGGCGACCCAACGCAGGGCATAGGTCGGCAATTGCACGCCTTCACCCTTGAGGGTTTCGTAGTCGCGGATCACATCGGCGGTTCGTGCCCGCGCCTTGAGGGCACCCAGGCGGTCGATGCGCCAGCGCACCACGTCGTCGTGGGCGCTGGCGTCCGGGGTCCAGCGCGCGAGCAGTTTGTCGTAGTCATTGAGGGCGCGATCGGCGATCACGTAGCGTTCTTTTTCGGTACGGGTGGCGAACTCGGCCATGCGCACACGCTCGGCGGCGAGGTCACCTTCGAGACGGCGCTGGGTCACCGCGTCGAGCAGGCCCGGATGCTGGGCCGACAAGCGCAGCGCCGGCTCCGGCAGGCGGGCCTTTTGCAGGGCGACGATGTATTCGCGAACCACTTCGGGTTTGTCACCGGCGCGGGTAAAGGCTTGGTCGAACTCGAACAACGCGTCGTAGTTCAAGCCTGCGCGGGTCAACGCATAACCCAGGGCCATGCGGCGGTTGGGGTCATTGGGTTGCGCCGCTACCAGTGCGCGCAAGCGCTGCACAGCCGTGGTGGCCTGGCCGCCGTCGGCCTGGGTCAGCGCCTGACCCAGTTGCAGGTCGATATTGCCCGGCTCACGCAGCAGCGCTTGCTGGTAAACCGCCAGGGCCTGTGGCCACTGCTTTTGGTTGCGATAAGTACGCGCCACCGTGGCCAGCGCCTGGGTGGTGACGTTGCGATTTTTGCCCTGGGCCTCGTACACCTTCAGCACTTCGGCGTCTTGCCCTGCCCAACCGGCAATCACCAGGTGATCACTGATCTGGCCGGGTGTCTGGCGTTCAGGCGGCAGTTGGCGTAATTGGGTCAGCGCGGGGGTGAAGTTGCCGTTACGCGCCTGGATAATCAGGGCATCGTAGGCTGGGTCGGCGAAGGCAAGGCTGGGCGTCAGCAATTGGCTGCATAAGGCGGCCCCAATGAGCAGACGCAAGCGGCCTGAAGCACTGATGGGTAGTGTTCGCAGCATATCGTGAGCTTCCTTACACACGGAAAGCTGTAACGATAGGTGGTCCTGAGCGAAACGCATCAGGGTGCCGGCGTCTCGTGACCCGGCCTAGCTTTCCTGTAGGAACTATCCCTTAGGAATGTAGGGGAAAGGCTAATTCAGAACAATTGTTCAGAATTGCAGGGGCAGCCATAAGTGTGAGTCTGCAAGCACCGTCGTTGTGGCGAGCGAGCTTGCTCGCGCTGGGCTGCAGGGCAGCCCCCATTCAAACGACCGCTTTTTCAAGGCGGTCGCTGTGTCAGGTTTAGGGGCCGCTACGCAGCCCAGCGGGAGCAAGCTCCCTCGCCACAAAAAGTGCGCTTCACAGTCTGATTACTTCAATTAGATCTAACAGAATTAATGCGCGCCGCTGACCGCACCCGCTTTAGCCATCACAAAACCAATGAATTGCTCCACGGTCATCTTCTGGCCGTTGAACGTCACTTCATTGTTGGCGTAGTGCAGTTTGGAAACCACGTCGGTGCCCACCAGAGTTGCCAGTTGCGTGCCGACGGCCATACCACTGACCATCTCAGCCGCCATCTGCGATTGCTGCTCGATGGCTTTAGGGTCGGTCACGCCACCTACTTCAGCTTGCAGAGCAGCGACGTCGCCGATCATCGGCTTGGACAGGGTCAGGTTGGCATCCAGCAGCGCGACAACCTGCTTGCCCAGCTCAACCGGCGGCAATTCCATCGAGGTGGGTTTGGTCAGGTCCACCACCAGGTTGAATTTGCTTTCTCCGTGGGTGGTTTTCAGCGACAGGTTTTCCACTGCCACTTGCGGCTTGGCGGCCAGCACCTGGTTGACGTTGGCCTCGGCCAGGGTCTGCTCGGCTTCGGTCAGTTGCAGCTCAGGCACCGGTTGGCCGGCAGCAGCGGCGGCTTGCACCGGCTGCATCTTGTCCTGGTAGAGCTTGGTCAGCACCAGCATGGCCGGAATGTCGATGTTCTTCATGCTCAGGGCCATGGCCGCCGAGCCGACAGGTTTACCCTGGTAGCCGATTTCGTCGATCTTGTAGTCGACACGGCCTGCCAGGTTGTTGTCCTTGGTTTCGCTGGTGTCTTTTTGCTCGAAGCCCTTGAGGGTCAGCACGGCTTTCTGCGGGCCGAAGGTGACTTTGGTGTCGGTCAGCTCAACGGTGTTTTGCCCGGTGTAGAAACCGAAGGTGGATTTCTCCAGGTTGCTGGCCACAGTCAGGCCGGACAGTTCGGCTTCAAGCGGCTGGCCGTTGGCATCGATCACCGAGACTTTAAGGCTGTTCATGTAGCCGTTGGCTTTGACCTTCTGGCCTTCGGCGCTGCTGTCGAAGTCCAGGTTGGCACCGGAGAAGCTCACCGAGGACTTGTCGTCCTTGATGTCCAGCGGCAGCAGTTCGACGTTGCCGTCGACCGAGCGGTTGTAGCCGATATTGGCCACGCCTTTGAGCGGCGACACGTCTTTGCTGGCGGCGAACCATTTTTCGGTGGTGGGGTTCTTTTCCAGCTCATAGTGACTGGTGGCCATCACCGGCAGCCACTTCAGCGACACCAGGCGCGAGAACGGCAGCGGGCCGTGTTCGATATGGTCGACGAACAACAGCTCAGGGTTCGGGTTTTCTTCACCGAACACACTGCCTTGGCCTTTGAGACGGTAGTGCGCGGTGCTGCTGAACAGGCCACGGTCCAGGGACACCAGCTCCAGGTTCACCGTGCCATCGACGCCGGCCATGGAGGTCTGCAGTTCTTTGTTGGCGTTCTGGATCGCGGTTTGCAACACCGGCTCCAGTTGCTTGCCGGTGTACCAGGCGCCGCCTGCACTGATGGCGCCGACGGCGACAACGAAACCCAAGAAAACAACTGCTGGCTTATTCATGAAGTGACCTGATCAAATCCTGTGAGAAGTGGGCTGTCTTCCTTGAACCCCGGGAGGGGTTGGCTCAAACCCGCCGAAAACGGGGGAAGATTAGCACTGGCGGCCGAAAACGGCCCAGCTTTTCAGAGGGGTCAGGTCAGCGGTTGGTTCACGAGTATTCCAATTCAACCTCATCGAGTTGGTGATCAAAACTCTTCAAGCGTGCGGTCCAGGTGTACACCAACACCTCAAACTCGCGGTGTATCACCGCGTTGCTGGGGGTATCGGCCTTGGGGTCGCAGAAGTCCAGCTGGTAGCGTTCTCGCGCCATCTGCGTGGCCACGTCGGACAATTCCCGTGCGTTATTCAGCCAATGCCTACCGTCGGCGACCTGCTGGTCGAGCAGCACACACTGTTTTTTCAGGGCTTCGAGGCTTTTTTCCAGCGGCGTGCCGGTAAGCTCGCCCATGACTTCCTGGAAAGTGCGCCCAGGCTGCCAGTAACTGCCCCAAAAATAGCGGTCGAACACGGTTTCGACGCGGCGCAGCGCGACCTTGGTGTCCCAGATAGCTACGCGGGTCTTGCCTTGTTGAAGCAGCTTTCGCTTCACCCGTTGATTTTGATAAGACGCCCAGGCCACCACGCCGATGGACAACGTGCCGATCACCAGGCAGGCGCTGTCGAGAAACACCATGGCCTTGTCGAGTTGGTGGGCAAGCATGACGCCGTAGAAGTAGGCAGCCGATAACAACACTAGCGCGAAGAGCACGCACCAGAATGCGGGAGCATAAGGGTTTTTCATTATTGGAATCCCCATGAGCAAACGCGAACTTTGACCTGCGAGCCATCACGGTGGCCCGCCTGTCAAAGCATAGCTTTTCGCTCAGGGTTTGCCGGGTTGTGACGCCTGCGTTCGTCCGCTTTCCCAACCGCCGCCCAAGGCCAGGAAAAGATCGATCTGGCTCATGGCAACTTGCGTGTTGGCTGCAGCCAATTGCGCGCGCACATCGGTGTAGGTACGAGTGGCTTGCAAGTCGGCCAGGAACGAGGCGCGGCCGGCCTGGAAGAAGCGGTGCGTCTGCTCCGAGGCTTGCTTGGCGGAGGCACCGGCATCGGCCAGCGCGTCGCGGCGTTGCAGTTGTGCGGTGTATTGCGCAAGGCCGGTCTGGGTTTCGCGGATAGCATTGAGCACCACGCCGTCAAAGTGCGCCAGGGCGCCCTGGGTCGCGGCTTCGGCTTCGTGGATACGTGCACGCGCGCCGTTGGTCGGTACTGTCCAGCTGATCAGCGGGCCAAAACCCCAGCGGTTGGTCGCGGGCGTGCCGAGGTCGTCAAGAATGCCGACCGTGCCCACTGTGGCGCCGATGCTGATGTCTGGGTACAGCGCGCCGGTGGCCACGCCGATACGCGCGGTGGCAGCCGCCAGTTGGCGTTCGGCCTGGCGCACATCGGGGCGGCGCTTGAGCAGCGCAGCGCCGTCGCCCACGGGCAGCAATTGGGTGATGTGCGGCAGCTCGGCGCAAGTGCCGGTGCCCGCTGGCAGTTGGTCCACCGGCTTGGCCAGCAGCATCGACAAACGGAACAGGCCGGCCTGACGCGACGCTTGATAGCGCGGGATCTCGGCACGCAAGGATTTGTATTGGGTTTGCGAGCGGGTCACCTGGGTTTCGTCACCACGCCCGGCGTCGCGCAGGCGCTGGGTGAGCTGGGTGCTCTGGCCTTGCAGGTCGAGGGACTCGTTGGCAATCGCCAGTTCTTCGTTGGCCGCACACACTTGGGTGTAGGAACGTACCACGTCCGCCACCAGGGTGATGCGCGCAATATCAGCGGCGGCCTGGGCGGCATCGGTGCTGGCCTGGGCGCTTTCAATGCCGCGCTGCAAGGTGCCGAACAGGTCAAACTGGTAGGAGGTGCTGATGCTGGCGCTGCCGATGTTGGCCACCGGTACTTTTTCCGTCAGCAAAAACGCTTCGCCCGACTCTTGCAGGCGCTGGGCTTCCGCCTTGGCGCCGGCACTCCAACCGCCTGCCGACTCAGCCTCTTGGGTCTGGAAACGCGCGCGTTGCAGGTTGGCGGCGGCCACGCGCAAATCGGTGTTGGAGGCCATGGCCTGGCGCACCAGCTCGTCCAGGCGCGGGTCGTTGTAGAGCTTCCACCAATCGGCCGGCACCGGCGCCGACACCACGTTGTTGCCCTCGCCCGCGAGCTGCCCTTGCAGGTCGCCACGGTTGATGGCAGACGTTTCCGGCAGTTTGTAATCCGGGCCTACCGCCTGGCAGGCCGACAGCAGCAAACCCAGCGCAGCGGTTGCCAGCAGCTGCTTCATGGTTTTTCTCCGTCGTTGACCTTATCGCCGATGATCGACACCGTGGCCGTGCGCCCGGCGATCATGCGGAAATCCGCCGGCACATCATCAAAGGCAATGCGCACCGGAATCCGTTGGGCCAGGCGCACCCAACTGAACGCCGGGTTGACGTTGGGCAGCAGGTTGGAGCCGCTGGTGCGGTCGCGGTCTTCGATACCGGCGACGATGCTCTGCACATGGCCGCGCAGACGAGCGTTGTCGCCGATCACGCGAATATCCACGGCCATGCCGACATGAATGCCGTCGAGCTTGGTCTCTTCAAAGTAGCCGTCGATGTGGAAGGAGTTGCTGTCGACCACCGACAGCACCGGGCGCCCGGCGGTGACGAACTCCTGATTGCGCGGTGCACGGTCGTTGACGTAGCCGTCCACGGGGCTGCGGATCACCGAGCGGTCGAGGTTCAGTTGGGCAGCGTCCACGCTCACTTGCGCCTCAGCCAGGGCCGATTGGGCACGGGCCACGCGCGACTGGCTTTCTTCCAGCTGCTCACTCGGCACCAGGTTGCCCAGGCCACGGTTACGCTTGTACTCGCGGTTGGCCTGGGCCAGGGTTTCCTGGCGGTCGGCCACGGCGGCCTGGGCTTGGCGCAGGGCCAGCTTGAAGCGGTCCTGGTCGACGGCGAACAGCACCTGGCCCTTGGTCACCAACTGGTTGTCGCGTACGTCGACTTGCTGGATCAGCCCGGACACGTCCGGGGCGATCTGCACGATGTCGGCACGGATATGCCCGTCACGGGTCCAGGGCGCAAACATGTAATACATGACCATGCGCCACACTACGACGACAGCGAAGGTCACTATCAATAACGTCAGGACGACACGGCCGATGGTCAAAAAAGGTTTTTTCATGTCATGAGGTATCGACTGAGTGAGTCCACAGCGCCCAGTAACAGCGCGTAGAGCCCCACATTGAACAATGCCCGGTGCCAGACCAGGCGATAGAAGTGAATGCGCGTCAACAGCCCGTGCACCACCAGAAACAACACATACGTAATGCCCATCAGCACCAGCAGCGTGGGCAAGAACACCCCGCTGATATCCAGATCACCGATCATAAAGGCGCTCCATCAGGTAACGGCGCTTCCCGCTCGGTGCCGTCGATAAATTCCACGCCTGGCAGCAACGACAGGCGCAGGCCGGCCAGTGCATGCAGCAGATGCAGGCGGGTGTCTTCTTCGTCTTGCTTGCCCTGGCCGTTGAGGGCGCGGCGGGTGCGGTCGAGGGTCATCAGCAGACCACTCGGCGCGGGCAAGCGTTCACCCGCCTTGAGGCAGGCTTTGAAGTAACCACCCACGCCTTCGACCACCTGGTTGAGCAGCACCCGTGGCACGCCGTAGATGCGTGGCGAGTAGGCCAGCAGGTCGAGCAGGTTGAGCGCCACACGCAAGTCACGCAGGGCGCTGCCGGTGTCCTGGCCGATCAGGGCCAGGCGCGGCAGGTGCTGCATCAGGCGGTCAAGCATTTGCGCGGCCATGTGCCGGTGTTCGGCCAGGGTCGCAGGCTCGGTGAGCGTGACGATGTCGCGCCAGCTGAAGCGGGTCAGGCGTTTGGCCGCCAATTCGGCGCCGAACGGCCGTGCGATCAGCGTCCACACAAAGGCGAACAGCAAGCCCACCGGCCCGGCCAGGTTGACGTTGGCGAAGTTGAGGAAGTCCGCGTCGTAGGCGCCCTGGATGCTGATAAACGACGAGGTGTTTACCAGCGTCAGCAGCATGCCGAGGTAGAAACGCGGCTGCACCGTGAGGGTGCCGATGCAGATAAACGGCACAGCAAATGCCAACACCAGCATCGGAAAATCGTGCAGGTTGGGCAACACCAGAAACAGGTACAGGCTGGCGAACAGCACCGACATCGCGGTCCAGAAAAAGAACCGGTAGATCTGCGGCGCCGGGTCGTCCATGGAGGCGAAAAAGCTGCAGGCCACGGCGGCCAGGATCACCGCGCTGCCGCCGTCGGTCCAGCCCAGCAATATCCACAGTACCGAGGCGACGATGATCGCGGTAACGGTGGAAAACGCCGAGTAGAACATCAGGCCACGGTCGAGGAACGGCGTGAGCCGGCCCAGGCGCCAGTGGCGGTACACGGCGCGCCAGGTGTCCTGGCTTTCGCACTGTATGGCGGCTTGCAGGCTGCGGCAGTCTTGCCACAGGTCGACCCACTCGCCGAGGCGGTACAGGGCATTGGAGAACAGCAGCGTGTGGCGGTCGTCCAGCGCTTCGCCCTGGGGCTGTGCGGCGTCGATCGTGTCGCGCAATACGCGCCAGCGTTCCAGGGGCGCCTGCTCGGTGGTGCTCTCCAACCAGGCGTTGGCTTCTTGCAGCAACGGCGTGAAACGGTCGAGAAACTCCGGGGCACGGTGTTCGATCGCGTAGACCGCATCGTCCAACGCGTCGATCACCGGCAGCAGGTGGATCATGCGCCCGCGCAGTTCCTTGGTGTTGCGCACCGTCTGCGGCCGCGCGCCCTCGTGGGGCAACTGGCCGATCATCAGTTCCAGGGTGTTGAAGGTGGCGACCATGCCGCCGCGCAAAGTGCTGATTTCTTCGGGCGCAACGTTACGGGTCAGAAAGCGCTGGCTGTAGACCTGGGCATCGGCAAACCACTTGGCCACCGAGCCGTCGAACACCGGCATCAGGCGCCGCGGCCAGAACATCGCGCCCACGATGGCCGCAACGGCAATGCCGAGGAAGATTTCTTCGGTACGCGCCTCGGCCACATCCCACACCGCCAGCGGGTTATCCACCACCGGCAAAGCAATCAGCGGCAGGGTGTAGCCAGCCAGCATCAGCGCGTAGCTGTTGGCGGTACGCAGGTGCAAAGACAAAAACAATAAGGTGCCGGTCCACAGCGCAATGATCACTACCAGCAGGTACGGCGTCTGAATAAACATCGGCACAAAAAACACCGCCGCCGCCGCGCCCATAAAGGTGCCGACGGCGCGGTACAACGCCTTGGAGCTGGTGGGGCCGACAAACGGGCTGGAGACGATATACACCGTGGCCATCGCCCAATACGGACGCGGCATTTGCATGAGCATGGCGATGTACAGAGCGATCATCGAAGCCGCAAAGGTGCGCACGCCGTAGAACCAGTCGCGGGCCGGCGGCATGCCGGTAAAAAACCCGTTCAAGAGGTCGCCTCAGCCGCCTCGAAGGCCCGCAGTACACGCAACGCCGCTTCAAGGTCGCCGTGGGCGATGTCGGCCAACACTTCCTGGCGCAGGCGCACCAGTTGCACTTCCACCGCCTGCACCAGCTCACGGCCGCGCGGGGTGAGGCTCAAGGCCTTGGCGCGACGGTCGTGAACGTCTTCGGTGCGGCACACGTAACCGTCATGGCACAGACGATCAAGCAGGCGCACCAGCGACGGGCTTTCCATGCCGGAGGCCTGGGCTACTTTGACCTGGTGCACACCGTCGCCCAAGCGGCCGATCATCAACAGCGGCACGGCGCAGGCTTCGGAAATACCGTAGCTCACCAGCGTGGTCTGGCAGATTTTGCGCCAGTTACGGGCGCCCACCACCATGCTGCTGCTGAGGTTCATATGGAGTTGTTCGAGGGTTTGGGACACTGGATTTTTCGCATACAGTTAGTTTGCTAACTATCAATATGGTGGATGGATCCAAAGCCGTCAAGTTTTGAAACACTTTTATGATGGGTGGTGGGCAGGTGAAAATAAGTAAAGCGGGTTTAAGGGCAGGCGTTGGATTTTCAGCAGTCGTTGCAACACAGCAGATCAAATGTGGGAGCGGGCTTGCTCGCGAAAGCGGACTAACAGTCGACATCTGCATCGACTGATCCACCGCCTTCGCGAGCAAGCCCGCTCCCACATTTTGGACCCGTGTTGGCCTCAGACTGGCTGTTCGGCCTGAGTATCCAGGCGGCGCTGGATTTTTGATCGTTCCCACGCTCTGCGTGGGAATGCAGCCCAGGACGCTCCGCGTCCGCTCTTGAAGTGGTGACGCAGAGCGTCACAGGAGGCATTCCCACGCGGAGCGTGGGAACGATCGGCCCTTACACCCCGCGTCCACCCCGCAATAACAGGTTCAGCTCATCCACCACCTCAGCCCAATCCGCATCCTCCAAAATTTCTTCACGCAAAAACGCTTTCTGGCTGGCAGTCCAGAAAAAGGCATCTGCCAACTTCAGATCCGGTTTAAGCGGCGAATGCACGGCCACATACTTCTCAATACTGACCGGGTCGTCCGGCAGCCCGAGCTGCTTGAACAGTGACGGCAAGCTGTGCACAGGCGACTCCATGGCGAACTCCAGGTAAAGAATACTTAAATGAGTCTAGCGGCAACCTTCGGGTTGCGGCTGCGCCCCGTTGCACAGCACGAACAGTCGCGCCATCGCACCACCGCCATCCTGACGGCTCAACTCACGCCAGCCTTCAGGTAAGGGCGCGAAATCATCCGGCGCTTCGTTGCTGCTGATCAGCCAGACGCGGCGGGTATCGGCAGGCAATGCCGACAGGCGGTCGAGGTAAATGCGCCCGCCGTCCTGATCAACCAGTGTGCCGAAACCGTAGGCGTTCGGCCGGGTCGGCGTGCCATCAGGTTTGGGCGGTGTGTAGAGCTGCAATTGGGCGTCGGTCTGGTCGTAATACACGTAGCTGAGGTACCACAACATGTCGCTGAGAACGATGCGGTCGTCTTCCTGGTAATTACGATTGACGAACTCCACGGGCACGTTGAACTGGTCATGTTCATCGACGGTGAAGTTGTTTTTGAGCCCCATCAACTCCACACCTGCAAACAGCACGAACAACGCGACGCCCAGCCATGACCAGCGTGTCGGCAGGCGATCAATGGCCAGCGCCACCAGGATGGGCAAACCCAGGGCGTACACCGTCAGGTAACGCTCGATAAACACCGACGAAACGAACGAAACCGCGAACACCAGCAGCAGCGGCAGCAGGAAAAACAGCGCCAGCAGGCTAGCCGGGCGATAGCGGTCGCGGTCCTGCCAGGCGGTGATGCCCACCACCGCAATCAGCAGCAACGGCACCAACCAGTACAACGGTGCCCATAAGCCGATGCCCTCGTCCTGGACAATGAATTGCCAGATCATCGACGGCAGTGAGAACAGGTTGACCGGGTCTTCCCAGCCGATGTCCCCGCCCACCTTCAGTTGTTCAATGTGTTGCACCAGGCCCAACACATTGGGTAACCACGGCAGGTAAACCACGACGATCGCGGCATTGGCCACCCACCACGCAGGGCGTTTGAGCAAACGCTGGCCGGGCGCCTGGGTTGAGCTCAACAAGGCCAGATAGGCCCAATGCACCAGCACACACAGGGCAGTGAAATAATGGGTGTAGAAACCGGCGCTCATCAGCACGATATACGCCGCCAGATAGCGCGTGCGCTCTGGTTGGCGCACCCAGTACACCAGCGCCAGCGTGGCGCCCAGCAGCCACACGGCCAACAGCGAATACATGCGCACTTCCTGGCTGTAGCGCACCGCCGTAGGCAGCAGTGCAAGCAGGATCCCCGCGAGCACGGCGGCACGCCGGGTGGTCAGTTGCCGCGTCAACCAGATGCCCAGGCCCACGGCGATCGCACCGGGGATCGCACTCATGCTGCGAATCGACCAGATACTGTCACCGAACAGCTCGATCCAGCCACGCAGCATGAAAAAGTACAGCGGTGGGTGCACATCGTGGGCGGCGTGAAACCACAGGTCAGCGGCAGCGTATTCGCTGAGCAGCAGACTGGAGCCTTCGTCACCCCAGATTGCGGAGGAGGTCAGGTTGTAAAAACGCAGGGCGACGGCCAGTACCAGGATCGGTACCCACCACAGACGGCTCATCCAGCCGGCAACGTCCCAGCTACTCGCGACGCGATCAAATGCGGGCAACGCCGCCACCTTTTCATCTTGCTCTACCACAGACCGTCGCACCTCGATTCCCCTACCATTGCCTTTTCCGGCAGGCCAAAAAGCCCTGCGCGCGAATGACCGCCACTCTAGGACAAAAACCCTTTATTCGCTGCTGGAATCGGACAAATCGGCGATTTGTGTAGGCCTTCACCGAAGCATTTGTCAGATCACGCTATTATTGCGTCCTTCAAAGGACTCAGGATCAAGGACACGTCATGCGCATCGGTTTTCTGTCACCACTGGCCCTGGCATTGCTCGCCGGCCTTTCCTTCCAGGCCCAGGCCAGCGGCGATGACTCGTGTTACCCCGACTGGCGGGTCTCACGCGACAGCCTTGAAGGCTGCAGCAACCTGCCCTTCCTGAGCCCGGGCAATGACAGCCGGGTCAACCTGCGCCTGTTGCTGGCGGATAAACAGGTGGCAGCGCTGACGCCCAATGCACTGGGCGAGACCGACCTGGAAGAAGGCTTCGGCCCGGTGCCGTTTCCGGTGTACCGCCTGACCCCGGTGGCCGACGCCACCGACGAAAAAACCGACGTGGCCCCCACACCCGGCAAACTCGACGAGTTGCTCGCGCCACTGGGCATTCAGCGTGAAGGCGACAAGGCGGCGGGTGACGCCTTCCTGACCGGCGAAGGCAGCCGCTGCCGCAGCAATGATGAAGGCAGCGCCACGGCGTTTATCAGCCAAGTGGTTAAAGCCGACGTGCCCGAAGCGGAGCGCCAGCTGCTGGCCAAGGGGCGTGTACAGATGCTCGGCGCCTGTACCTGGGACGGCGCCAGCCTGGGTGACCCGGAGCAGATCAAGTCCACCGCCGGCCGCGAGCTGCGCACTTACCTGCAAGCCGCCGGTGACTTCTACAGTGGCCGTTTCGCTGATGCGCAGCGCGGTTTTGTCGCCGCCGCCGCCGGCAGCCTGCCGTGGGTCAAGGAAGCCGCGTTCTACATGATCGCGCGCACCGAGTTGAACCAGGCCCAGGAAAACGCCTTCGACGAATACGGCATGCCGCAATTGGAGCATGTGGATAAATCGGTGCTGGCGAATGCCGACACCAGCTTCAGCCTGTACCTGAAAACTTATCCACAGGGTGAATACGCTGTCTCTGCCCAGGGCCTGCTGCGCCGGGTGCATTGGCTGGCGGGCGATACCGACAAGTTGGCCAACGACCTGGCCGCGCAGTTGAGCGCCAAACAGCGCAATGTGTCGCTGGACGAGCTGGTGCAGGAAGCCGACAACAAGCTGCTGAGTGCCATCCAAAAACCTTCTGCCAACCCACTGATGCTGGCCGTCAACGACTTGATGTGGATGCGCGCCGGCAACCCGCCCCAGCTCAGCCGCGCGGCCCTGGATGCGCAAAAACCGGTGTTTGCCCAGGAGCCTGCGCTGTACGACTACGTGCAGGCGGCATTTGCGCTGTACGTCGAACATCAGCCCGACAGCTCCTTGAAACTGCTGCCTCAGGAGGTGCCCGCCAGCCTCGACTACTTCGCCTTCAGCCAGCAAACCCTGCGTGGCCTTGCCCTGGAAGCCAAGAAGGATTGGCAAGGCGCGCAAGCGCTGTGGCTGAAGCTGCTGCCCCTCGCCAAGCAACCCTTGCAGCGCGACCAGCTGGAACTGGCGCTGGCGATGAACTACGAGCGCAATGACCAACTGGCCAGCGTGTTCGCCAGCGATTCGCCGATCAGCGCCAAGCAGGTGCGCTATATCTTGCTGCGCAACATCGCAGGCCAGGACCTGCTGCGCCAGCAGATCACCCAGGCCAGTGACCCGGTCGAGCGTGCCACCGCCCAGTTTGTGCTGCTGTACAAAGACCTGATGCGCGGCCAGTACGCCACCTTCGCCGACGACCTCAAGCAACTGCCGGCATCGGCGCCCGCCGACAAACTCGGCACCAGCCTGGGTTATGTGTATGGCGATGGCCGTTCGCTGCAGTTGTTTCAGTGGAACGGCGATAAGGCTGAGTCCGGCTACACCTGCCCGAGTATTGCGCAAATCGCCAGCACCCTGCAGGCCGATGGGAAAAACCCCAAGGGCCTGAACTGCCTGGGTGAGTTCATCCTGCGCAACAACCTCGATGGCATGCCGCTGGACCAAGTGCGCGCCGCCGGCAGCCTGGGCAGCACCGCCTCGCTGTTCAAGGGCGAGACCTTCTCGCGCCTCGACGGTTACCGCCAAGTCATCGCCAACCCCAAGGCGCCACACAACGACAAGGCCTACGCACTGTTCCGTGCGATCAACTGCTATGCGCGGGCCGGTTATAACGGTTGCGGCGGTGTAGACGTGGATAAATCCGTGCGCAAAGGCTGGTTCCGCCAGCTAAAAACCGGGTTTGCCGACACCGAGTGGGCGCAGTCGCTGAAGTACTACTGGTGAAGCACCTGTGGCTAGGCTTGCTGCTCCTGGCAAGCCCGGCCTTTGCCGGCGTTAATGCCCGCGACTACGACGCCTTCTGGCTGTGGAGCGGGGTCGCGCCGCAGCCGGTGCTCAAGCAGGCGAAAACCCTGTACATCCTCCAGGGCCAGATCAACTCCACCCGCCGCGCGCCTCAACTGGGTGTGCAGTTTATCGCCCAAGGCATCAGCGTACCGCGCATCACCCAAGGCGAGGTCTGGGTGGTGTACCGCGCCCACACCCTGCACTGGCCCGAGCGCGTCTACAGCCAACTGCTCGGCCAGGTGCAACGCTGGCGCGATGCGGGCAACCCGGTGGTCGGCATCCAGATCGATTTCGACGCCCGCACCCAATACCTGCACGAATACACAAGCTTCCTGCGCGACCTGCGCCAACGCCTGCCCGTTGAGATGAAGTTGAGCATCACGGGGCTTATGGATTGGAGCAGCAACGCCGACCCAGCCGCCATCGCCCAGCTCAAAGGCGTGGTTGATGAAGTGGTGGTACAGACCTACCAAGGGCGCCACAGCATCCCGGATTACGCGGCGTATTTGCCACGGATGAACCGGCTGGGGCTGCCGTTCAAGGTGGGGCTGATGCAGGGCGGCGTGTGGGAAGAGCCTGCGTATTTGAAAGGGAGTGAATGGTTCAGGGGGTATGTGGTGTTTTTGCAGAACCCTTAAATCCCACATTGGGTTATGTTCAGCCAGCGGGAATGGAAGCTGTTTCGGGGTAGACGGATTGCCAGCCACCGCCCAACGCCTTGTACAGCCCCACCATCGCCAGCGACACGCCGGTGGAGCTTTCTACCCACTGCTCCTGCGTGGCCAGCAGCGCGCTTTGCACGGTGAGCACGGTGACGAAGTCCACCACGCCTTCGACGTACTGCTGTTGTGCGGTGCTCAACGCGATCTGGTTCTGGCGCACCGCTTCGGCGAGGCTGTCGCGGCGCAGTTGGCTGGCGTTGTAGCGGGTCAGTTGGTCGTCGATCTCATGCCAGGCGCGCAGCACGGTTTGCTGGTACGCCAGCGCCGCTTCCTGTTGCTGGGCTTCACGCAAATTCAACATGCCTTGCAGGCGCCCGCCATTGAACAGCGGCAGGCTGAACTGCGGGCCGAAGGCAAAGGCGCGCGAACCCCAGGAGCCGAAATCCGAGAGTTGCAGGGCTTGGGAACCGAGGCTGCCGGACAAGGTGATACGCGGGTAAAAATCACCTTTGGCCACGCCGATACTGGCGGTGGCCGCATGCAGGCGCGCTTGCGCCTGGCGAATATCGGGCCGGCGTTCGGCCAGTTCCGACGGCAAGCCGATAGCGACCTGGCGCGGGGTTTGCGGCATGGCGGCGTCCTTGGACAATTGCGCATGCAGCGCTTGCGGCGGCTCGCCCATCAGCAGGCTCAGGGCATTGATCAGTTGGTCCTGACGCTGCTGCAAGTCCGGCAAACGCGCTTCGATGGCGGCAACCTGGGCGGCGGCTTCAGCCACGTCCAGGTCGGTGGCCACGCCGTCGGCCAGGCGCAGTTGCGAGAGCTTGAGGCTGTGGCGGGCGACGTCGAGGTTTTGCTCGGTGACAGCGCGGGTGTTCTGCACGCCGCGCAGTTGGATGTAGTCCTGGGCGGTTTCGGCGAGTACCGACAGCAACACAGCGCGACGGTCATCTTCAGCGACTTGCAGGGTAGCGTCGGCGGCTTCGGTTTCACGTTTGACACGGCCCCAGAAGTCCAGCTCCCAGGCCGCCGAGAAGCCCATATCCCATTGGCTGTAAGCTGACTGACCATTGCGGTTGGACGGGTCGCTCAAACCTTTGCCGCTGTTGCGCTGGCGCAGGTAATCCCCGGTGGCGTTGACGTTGGGATAACGCTCGGCAGTGGTCACCTGACGCACGGCGCGGCTTTGTTGCAGGCGGCTGCTGGCCAGTTTCAGGTCGAGGTTATCGGTGAGCGCACGGCGCGTGAGGGCCGAGAGCTCTGCATCGTGGAACACGTCCCACCAACGCTCCTGCAAAGGATCGGCCACCGCGTGGCTGGCCGCCTGGCGGCCCTGGGGTTCGCGCCACTGGGTGACTTGCGGGCCTTGGGGCCGCTGGAAATCCGGGCCGACCGTGCAGGCGCTCAGGCTGATAAGGCTCAAGGTGAGCCAGGCAAATGACTTCATTGCCGGGCCACCTCACGCGACTGCGCGACGGGCTGAGTGTCGACGCTGGCCTCCACCGACATGCCCACGCGCAGGCGTTCAATATGGGGCTGGTTCGGCTCCAGAATAATCTTCACCGGAATGCGCTGTACCACCTTGGTGAAGTTGCCGGTGGCGTTGTCTGGCCTGACCGACGCAAAAGTCACGCCGGTGGCAGGCGCCAGACTCTCCAGATGGCCCTTGAGCAATTCGCCGTCGAGGCTGTCGACGCTGAGCTCTACGGCTTGGCCGGCATGCATATGCGACAGTTGCGTCTCCTGGAAATTGGCCACCACATAGGCCTCGGCCAACGGCACGACCGCGAGGATCTTGCTGCCCGGCGTCACGTAGGCGCCGACGCGCACGGCACGTTCACCGACCATGCCATCCACCGGCGCGACAATGCGTGTGTAGGACAACTGGTAGCTGGCCATTTCCAAGGCGGCCTGGGCGCGTTTGAGCCCACCGTCGGCAGCGTCACGCTGGGCGGTGAGTATTTCCACTTGCTTGCGTTCAGCCGCCAGCACGGCCGTGGCTTTGGCCAGGTTTGCGGTGGCCTGGTCGATACGCGTCTTGGCTTGCTGGGCGTTCTGCACGGTGCCTGCGCCCACACCGGCGAGATGGTTGTAGCGGTTCAGTTCATGCTCGGCAAACGCCACTTCGGCGCGGTCGGCCGCGACGGTGGCCTGAGCCTGGGCGATCACCGAGCTTTGACGCTCCAGGGTCGCGGTGGCGTTCTTCAGTTGGGCCTGGGCGACCAAGGTGTCGGCGTCGGCAGCCTGGGCGGCAGCGCGAAAATCGCGGTCGTCGATCAACGCCAACAGCTGGCCGGCCTTGACGCGCTGGTTGTCTTCGACCAGCACTTCCTTGATGAAGCCCGCCACGCGCGGCGCCACCAGTGTGAAGTCGGCGGCGACGAAGGCGTCGTTAGTGGTCTGGCGCTTGCTGCCCAGCACGCCCGGCGCGACCAGATAAACCAGCACGCCGACGGCAAACACAGCAATAACGGAGACGGCAATTTTGTCTTTGCGTTTCATGAGAAGTCCTTGAGGCTAGGTCGGTGCGCGAGGCGGAAAGATCCGCGTGGGCATCCAGAAAATCAGCAGGATCAACGCCACCGCGACACCGGCCATGACGTAATAGAGGTCCGAAGAAGTCAGCACTACCGCCTGCTGGTGCAGGCGCTGCGCCAGGCCCGGCGCGTCGCCGTCGGCCAGGGGCGAGTTGCCGAGGTGGTCCACGAGCATGGTCGAGTGGAAGTGCTCTCGCTGGGTGGTCAGCGTGTCCAGCACGGCCGTGGCGATCACCGCCGCGAGGCCTTTGACGGTGTTGAACCAGGCCGAAGCGAACGGCCCGTCCATCGGCTGGATGCTGCCGGTAGAGAGCATCAGCAGTGGCAATACGGCCATGGGTTGGCCGAAAATCTGCAGCAGGTACCAGCCATAAAAATCGTCGCGTATCCATGCCGAGGTGAGGTGCGAACTGCCGATGCAACACAGCACCAGCATGCTCAAACCCATCCCCAGCACCCAGCGGCAGTCGACCCAACGCAGGTTGCACAGCGCCGCCACCAGCGGCAGCGCGATCAATTGCGGCAACGCCATCAACAGCATCACCGGCGCGGTTTGCAGTGGCCGGTAACCCTGCACCTGGGCGAGAAAACTCGACGGGATGATGATCACTGAGGTCAGCACCATCAGCACGCCCGCCAGCACGATCAGGGCGAACGCCAGGTTGCGCAGGCCGAGCATCTGCAACTTGAAAAACGGCACCGGTTGCGACCATTCATTGAGCATGAACAGCACCAGCAACACGCCGCCGCCGATCAGCAAAAAGGTGATCAGGCCGGACTCGAACCAATCCAGGCGATTGCCCTGCAACAGGCCGATCACCAGCATGCAGATCGCCGGAAAACCCAGCAACAGTCCGCGCCAGTTGAACTGCTTGAAGCGCTCCAGGCGCAGCGGGTCTTGCGGCAAGCCGTAAGCTACCGCGACCATCGCCAGCAGGCACGGCCCGACGATTTGCCAGAACGCCCATTGCCAGCCGACGTATTCGGTCCACAACGCCGCCAGCGGCGTGCCCAAGCTCGGGCCGAACGTGGCGGTGAGCGCATAACCGGCCAGGCCGTAGAGCTTGACGTGGGCCGGCAGGAAACGCAGCGCCACCGTCATCAACATCGGCGGCAATGCGCCGCCGGCCAGGCCTTGCACGGTGCGCAGCACCAGCAGGCTTTCGTAGTTCGGCGCAAACGGGCACAGGATCCCCAGCAGGGTGAACAGACCGATAACGCACAGGGTGAAGCGTCGCAGGGAAAAGGTCACCGAACACCACGGCGCAAAGGCCATGGCCGCCACGGAGGTGGCCGTGTAGGCCGCGACCAGCCAGGTGCCTTCGTCAAAGCCGATGAACAGCGCACCGCGAATATCCGCGAGGGCTACCTTGGTGACCATCTCATTGAGGCCAGAGACCAGCACCGCCAACAACACACCGACCAGGCCGATGATGATGCGCGGGCCGAACACAGGTGGGCTCAGGGCAGTAGGTTTGGCTGCAGCCTGGAGAGCGGGGGCAGCGAGGGATGTCATGAACGCGCAACTCGGGATTAGAAATACCCGAGCAGTTTAAGGGGGCGCATACATGACAAAAAAGTTACTTGTTGGAAGCTTATAAGTGTGTCAGACGCAATCGTTGGAATAGCGTAAATCCAATGTGGGAGCAGGCTTGCTCGCGAAGGCGGTGTGCCAGGCACCTTAAGTATTGACTGACCCAACGCTTTCGCGAGCAAGCCCGCTCCCACATTTTGACCGAGCCAGCATCAACAGTCAGCTGGGCTGGGCTTCGAGCCAGGTGGCATGGCAGCTCTCGCGCATGGTCTCGCGCAGCCATCTATGGGCCGGGTCTTTGTCAAAGCGTGGGTGCCAGGATTGGGCCAATACCAAGGTTGGCAAGGAGATCGGCAACGGGAAGGCGCGCAATGGCAGGTTCAGGCGGTTGGCGCTCAGCAACGCTTCCTTTGGCACCGGCAGCAGTAGATCGGAATCGGGCAACATGAACATCGCGCCGTGAAAGCCTGGGGCGATCATCGCCACGCGGCGCTCCAGGCCTTGGGCGTTCAGCGCAGTGTCAATCGGCCCACGGGCGATGCCGCGTCGCGAAATGCTGATATGGGAATAACTGGCAAACCGTGCGGCGGTGATTTCTTCGTCGAACAGCGGATGATCTTCCCGCGCCAAACCGACGAAGGTGGTGGAAAACAGATTCTGCACCTTCACCTCGGGGCTGGCCGGCAACGTATTGCTCACGCGCAAGTCCAGGCGCCCTTCGCGCAGTGCGTCGTCGTCGGTATCCCCTTCGGGCACAAAGCACAACTCGCACAGCGGCGCCATGCGCTCCATGGTGTCGAACAGCCGACCGCCATACACGCCGACAAAAAAGTCGTTGGCCCTTACGCTGAAGCGGCGGCGCAAGGTGCTGAGGTCTACCTGGTCCGCCGAGCGAAACAGCAACGCCGCCTGCTCTACCACGTTGCGCACCTGGCCTTGCAGCTGCAAAGCCTTGGGCGTCGGCACCAGGCCGCGACCGGCACGCACCAGGATCGGGTCGCCCACCGCCTCGCGAATCCGCGTGAGCGTGCGGCTCATGGCCGCCGGGCTGAGGTTCATCCGCCGCGCCGCGCCAACCACGCTGCCCTCGTCGAGCAAGGCGTCGAGGGCGACGAGCAGGTTCATGTCCGGTAGTTGCATGCCAAGCACTCGTGATCAGTGGAGAGTGAATTGCACGCAATCCTAGCAGGCTTTACAGGTAGAGCTTGGTGCCGCGTGGCAGGAAGTCGGCGAAAGCGGCTTTGGGATTGGCCTGGCACTTGCGCACGATTTCCGGCAGGGCTTTCTCAAAGTCGTCCGCCTTGGACAGCCCCTCGTAGTAGTCCTTTTTGCCGCTCAATGCCGGGAACATCACCGCGACTCGGGTGATGGCAAAGCTCTTCATGTCGATCAAAGGACGGTTGGGATGCTCACGCTGGAACTGGCTGACTTCTTCGTTCAAGGCGCTGCAGGATTGATAGGTGGTTTGAGTAAAGCTCAGCTGGACGCTTTCTTTGCTGGACTGTGTAGGCGTGAAGACCATGTCGTTTTGCGCCACGACATGGGCGGGTTGGTCTGCGCTCACCTCCCAGGGTTTGAAGCGCCACAGCGTGGCTGCGGCTACGGCGGCTTCGCCAAAAGCCGGCTTAGTAGCACTGAGCGCTTTGACATCACTGACCGAGCCGTCGTTATGGATATTCAAACTGATGCGCGCGTGTCCCTGGATGCCAATCAGGTTGGATGGGTAGGTCGGCTTGGGCATCGACACCGCTTGCGGGGTGAACTGAGCAAAAGCCGACGCCGACAAAAACAAAGCCGCCACCAAGACAAAAAACCGCATCGCCGTAAATCCTTCTACCGGGAATGCCTGACGCCAGGGCGACGTCAGGTTCGGCCAGCATTATCGGGCTCACACCCGACAAAGAGCAATCATTCCTATTTAACGCTGCATGCCCCAACGCTTTACGGTGAGCCGTTCGAAGGTATCAAACACCAGGTTTTCCACCAGCAGGCCGATGAGGATCACCACGGCCAAACCGGCGAAGACCTTATCGGTGTACAGCTCGTTGCGGTTCTGGAATATGTACCAACCCAAGCCGCCTTTGCCGCTGGTGGCGCCGAATACCAGTTCAGCGGCGATCAGCGTGCGCCATGCAAAGGCCCAGCCGATTTTAAGGCCCGCGAGGATCGACGGCAGCGCTGCCGGAATCAGGATGAACAACACAAACCGCATACCCTTGAGGCCGTAGTTGCGACCGGCCATGCGCAGGGTTTCGGACACGCCGAGAAACCCTGAATACGTGTTCAGCGCCAACGCCCACAGCACCGAATGCACGAGCACGAAGATCAGGCTGTTCTGCCCAAGGCCAAACCACAACAGCGCCAGCGGCAGCAGGGCAATCGCCGGCAGCGGGTTGAACATCGAGGTCAGGGTGCTGAGCAGGTCGCGCCCCAGTTGGGTCGAGACCGCCAGCGTGGTGAGGGCAAACGCCAACACAATGCCGATCAGATAGCCCTTGATCAGCACCGCCAGCGAGATCCAGACCTTGCTCAAAAGCTCACCGCTGAGCAGGCCGTCGAACAGTGCCTGGGAGGTCTGCAAAAAGCTCGGCAGCAGCAGGTCGTTGTTCTGGTAGCGGGCGACCGCCTCCCAGAGAATCGCCAGCACGATCAGGATCAAGCCCTTGCGTAGCCAGCCTTGCTGCCACAGGCGTTGGCGCAGGGGCAGTTCGCGCTCGACAGGGACGCTGAGCAGTGGTTCGAGGGTGACTTCAAATTCCTGGCGCATGGTTCGGCCCCTTAGTAAGCAATGCGGATATCGGCGAAACCCAACTCACGGTCGGCCTCGGGCGCTTCATCGAACAGCAGGCGATGAATACGCCGCGCCGACGCCTGGAATTCCACACCGCCGAGGCTGTGCAGGTCGTATTGATGGCTGTGGATTTCTGCCCGCACGCGCCCAGGATGCGGCGACAACAACAGGATGCGGTTGCCCACCACCAGTGCTTCCTCGATGGAATGGGTGACGAACAACAGGGTGAAGCGCACTTCTTCCCACAACAGCAGTAATTCTTCCTGCATCTTGCGCCGGGTCAGGGCATCGAGGGCGGCGAAGGGTTCGTCCATCAGCAGGATTTTCGGTTGCATGGCCAGCGCGCGGGCGATGGCCACACGGGCTTTCATGCCGCCGGACAGGGTGTGCGGGTAGGCGTCGGCAAAGGCACTGAGGCCGACTTTTTCCAGGTAGTGCAGCGCGCGTTCTTCGGCTTCGCGGCGCTTGAGGGTCTTGGAAGCCAACAGCGGGAACATCACGTTCTGTTTGACGGTTTTCCACGGTGGCAGCTGGTCGAATTCCTGGAACACCACAATGCGATCCGGCCCGGGTTCGTCGACTTTTTGCCCCAACAGGCGAATCTCGCCTTCGCAGGGTTTGATAAACCCGGCGATGGACTTGAGCAAGGTGGATTTGCCGCACCCCGAAGGGCCGAGCAGCACGTAACGGTCGGCCGGGTCGATTTCGAAACTGACCTGGTGCGTGGCCCGCACCACACGCTCGGGCGTGCGGTATTCGAGGCTGACGTTGTCCACCGCCAACAGCGGTTTGGCGGTACTCAGGGTGCTGGCCGCGTGGCCTTGCAGGGGCGCGTTCATGTCAACTCTCTTGCCGGGAATCAGAAAGGCGCATCGCCCTGGATGGTGGTGCGAAACAGTTTGCGGCGCAGGTGGCTCGGGCAACCGGCAGCCAGGTGGATCAGCGAGCGGTTGTCCCAGAACACCAGGTCGTGGGGCTGCCATTGGTGACGGTAGATGTTCTGCGGCAGCACGCTGTGGGCGTAGAGCTGGGCCAGCAGGTCGCGGCTTTCGTCTTCCGGCAGGTCGACGATACGGGTGGTGAAGCCTTCGCTGACGAACAGGGCTTTGCGGCCGTTTTCGGGGTGGGTGCGCACAATCGGGTGGACCACTTGCGCCACCTGAGCCAACTGTTCGGGCGTGAGGGTTGGGCGCCAGTTGCCTTCGAATTTAGTCTCGCTGTAACGCGCGGTGTAGGAGTGCGCGGCGCTGCGGCCTTCCACGGCTTTGCGCAGGTGCTCGGGCAGTTGATCCCAGGCTTTGTGCATGTCGGCGAACAGGGTGTCGCCGCCTTCGGAGGGCAGTTCCTGAGCGTGCAGCATCGAGCCCAGGCTTGGCAGCTCTTTATAGGAGAGGTCTGAGTGCCAGAACTTGCCCGCGTCACCCAAGCCGATGGATTGGCCGTTTTCGATAATGTTGGAGACGATCAGGATTTCCGGGTGGTTGGCCAGCAGGAACTGTTTGAGCACGTGAATCTGCAGCACGCCAAAACGGCGACTGAAGGCGATCTGTTGTTCGGGGGTGATGCGTTGGTCGCGGAACACTACGACGTGGTGATCCAGATGCGCGCGGTGGATGCGCGCGAAGTCTGTGTCGTTGACTGGGCGGGACAAGTCCAGGCCGATGACCTCGGCGCCGACGCTGCCGGGCAGTGGGCGAATCTCGAAGGATTGGGCGGTTGGCGTCGCTGTTGGAACAGTAGAGGTGGCGGACATGAGGGCACTCCCGGTCGGACAGGGGAGTGAATTTATAGGTATAAGAATGGAAGCTTAAATACCGTTAGCGAATATCGATATGGCGATTTGCAGTAGGCATTGTGAAAGGTGGTGAGGCTGATGGCCCCTTCGCGAGCAAGTCGAACCGTCGCACCGCCGCTCCCACATTTGGAATGCTTTCCAAGGTGGGAGCGGCGGTGCGACGATTCGACTTGCTCGCGAAGGCGTCGGTACAGGCGATGCGGCTTACCGCTCGTGCAACGCCTCGGCCCGCGCCTTGATGATCGGCTTGAGCAGGTAGCTGAGGATGCTTTTCTTGCCGGTGATGATGTCCACCGAGGCCACCATGCCCGGGATGATCAGCAACGGCTTCTCATCAGTGCCCAGGTGGCTGCGGTCGGTGCGCAGGGTGATCATGTAGTAGGTGGTTTTCTTGTCTTCATCGGTGATGGTGTCGGCACCGATGCGTTCAAGCTTGGCCTTGAGGCCGCCATAAATGGTGTAGTCATAGGCGGTGAATTTGACGATCGCTTCTTGCCCGGGATGCAGGAAGGCGATGTCTTGCGGGCGGATCTTGGCTTCCACCAGCAGGGTGTCATTGAGCGGCACGATTTCGACCATGTCGCTGCCCGGCTGGATCACGCCACCGACAGTGTTGACCAGCAGCTGTTTGACGATGCCGCGCACCGGCGAGGTGACCAAGGTACGGCTGACGCGGTCTTCGAGGGCACGGCCGGTGGACTCGGCTTTATTCAGCTCGGTGCGGGCTTCGTTGAGCTGGGTCAGGGCTTCGCTGCGGAATTTGCCACGGGTTTCGTCGATCTTGCGCTGCACTTCCTTGATCGCCGACTCGGCGCGCGGGATCGCCAGGGTGGTGGCGTCCAACTGACCACGGGTTTCCATCTCGGCTCGCTTGAGGCGCAGCACTTCCACCGGCGATACCGCGCCCTGGGCCACCAACGGCTCGGACATGTTGATTTCCTGGCGTTGCAGGGACAACTGGCTGCGGTACTGGCCTTGCTTGGAGGTGAATTCGCGCAGTTCCTGCTGGCGCTGCACCAACTGCTCCTGCAAACCACCGACTTCGTCTTTTAATTGCTGACGGCGGCTTTCATACAGCGAGCGCTCGTTGGCGGCTTGGCTTGGCGCGGCTTTGAGCACGTCATCCGGGATGTTCAGCGGGCGGTCATCCACCTGCGCACTCAGGCGCTCGACGCGCAGTTGCATGGCCAGGCGCAACGCCTCGGTTTCGCCGGCATTGGAGACAAACCGGGTGTCGTCGAGGCGAATCAACGGCGCGCCGGCTTCGACGATCTGGCCTTCCTTCACATACAGCTCGGAGACGATACCGCCTTCCAGGTTCTGGATTTTTTGCAGCTTGGACGACGGAATCGCCTTGCCGTCGCCACGGGTGACTTCATCGATGCTGGAAAATCCGGCCCAGGTCACCAGGAACACGAAGAACGCGATGATGGCCCAGATGGTCAGGCGGATAACCCGCGGCGCATCTTCGATCAGCGCTTTATTGACTTCAGGCAGGGGCTGGCCCTGCAGCGAGTCGGTGCCTTTGAAGTAGCGGCCGACCGCGCTTCTAATGGAGTTAAGCAACACTGATCTGCCCCTTTTTCAACGCTTCCATAACCACGGCTTTCGGGCCGTCTGCGAGGATCTGCCCACGGTCGACCACCAACAGGCGGTCCACCAGCGAGAGCAGTGAGGCACGGTGCGTCACCAGCACCACGGTCTTGTTTTGCACCACGGCTTGCAGGCGTTGTTTCAAGCGTTCTTCACCGGTGTTGTCCATGGCGCTGGTGGGTTCGTCCAGCAGCAGGATGGGCGGGTTGAGCAGCAGCGCACGGGCCAGGGCGACGTTCTGGCGCTGGCCGCCGGACAGGTTCTGCCCACGCTCGCCCACTTGCAGTTCATAACCTTGTGGGTGCAAGCGTGCGAATTCGTGTACGCCGGCCAATTCCGCGGCTTGCAGGACCATTTCGTCTTCTACATAGCGCGCACCGGACACCAAGTTGTCGCGCAGGGTGCCGGCCAGCAATTGAATGTCCTGAGCGACGTAGCCGATGTTGTGGCGCAGCTCGCTCACGTCGATCTGGCGCACGTCCACGCCGTCCACCAGCAAGGCGCCGGAGTCGGGCTGGTACAGGCCGACAATCAGCTTGGCCAGGGAGCTTTTGCCCGAGCCACTGCGGCCGATGATGCCGATTTTTTCGCCCGGCTTGATCACCAGGTTGATGTTTTTCAGCGCGGCGTTCTGCTGGTTCGGATAGGTGAAGTTCAGGCCACGGCACTCGATGGCGCCTTGCAGAGTGCGACGGCTCATGGGGCGCTCTTCGAAATTGCGCTCCTGGGGCAGCTCCATCATCTGGTCCACCGAGGTCATGGTGACCTTGGCTTGCTGGTAACGGGTCAGCAGGCCCGACAGCGAGGCCAGCGGGCTCAGGGCGCGGCCACTGAGCATGTAGCAGGCAATCAGCCCGCCCATGCTGAGGTTGCCGTCGATGATCTGGTACACACCGAACACGATCATGATCACGCCGGCCAGTTGCTGGATGAGCAAGGTCATGTTCATCGACAGGCCCGACAGCAACTTCACGCGCAGCTCAAGGCGGCTGAGGGTGCCGATGGTCTGTTCCCAGCCGTACTGGCGCTCGCTCTCGGCGTTGTTGACCTTGACCGCGTCGAGCCCGGCGAGGGTTTCAATCAGGCTGGACTGGCGCTCGGCGGCCAGGGCCATGGTCCGTTCCATGGTCGCCACCAGCGGTTTTTGCAGGGCATAACCGATGCCCAGGGCCAGCGGGAAGGCCAGCACCGGGATCCACACCAGGTGCCCGCCGAGGATGGCGATCACCAGGAAAATCAGCAAAGTAAACGGCAGGTCGATCAGGCTGGTGAGGGTCAAGGATGCGAGGAAATCACGCAGGCTCTGAAACTCATGGATGTTCTGCGCGAAGCTGCCAACCCGTGCCGGGCGGTACTTCATGGACATGCCAACAATGCGCTCGAACAGCGTGGCCGAGATGATCAGGTCGGTTTTTTTACCCGCCAGGTCCAGGCATAAACTGCGCAGGCTTTTGAGCACCAGGTCGAACAGGTAGGCGCCGCAGATACCCACGGCGAGCACCCAGAGGGTCGCGGTGGCCTGGTTTGGCACGACACGGTCGTACACGTTCATCACAAACAGCGGCGCGGCCATGGCGATGATGTTGATCAGGAAGCTCGCGGCAATGGCGTCGGTGTAGAGCCAGCGCGAACGCTTGAGCGTGTCGCGAAACCACGAGCGCGCCCGAGGAATCAGGGTGCCGTGGTTGACGTCGAATTTGTGCTGCGGCTGGGCGAAGAAGACTTTGCCGATGTAGTCGTCGGCCAGCAGCTCACGTTTGATCAGCACTTCACCGCCGTCGCTTTCGCTGAGCAGGATGCGTGCTTCGTCTTCACCTTGCCAACCCACCAGCACGGTGCTGCGACCGTCCTTGAGCAACAGCAACGCCGGCAGTGCAATCGTCGGGATCTGCTCCAGCTTGCGCTGCAACACCCGGCCTTGCAGCCCGGCACGCGCGGCTGCACGCGGCAGCAACTCGGCACTCAGGCGCTGCGACGGCAGCGGCAAACCGGTGGTGAGCATGGCCGCGCTGGCGGGCTTTTGATGCAGGGCACAGAGCGCCAACAGCCCGTCCAGTAACGGGTCGTCGTGCAGCGTGCGTGGATCATGACTGAGATGAACTCGACTGACTTCGGATTCCACGCGGTGCACTCTCGACTAACAGATGGGGCTATAGGGGTGGCTCAATTCATCCCAGGCAGTTGGACTTTAGGTTTCACGTCGTTCTGTACGACGGACGCCATTGGTGCGACTACGCCCTGGCTTTTGAGCAATTCGCCCATGGTCGCCTTGATTCGATATTGAGTAAATAACTGAATGTTCTTGATCTCTTCCAGACGACGGGAAGCGGTGAACAATTCGTTCTCGCTGTCGAGCAAATCGAGCAGGGTTCGTTGGCCAAGGCTGAACTGCTGCTGGTAAGACGTGCGCACGCGGGTGCTGTGGTCGACGTATTGCTGGGCAACCGGCAACTGCGCGTTGGCGTTGTTCAAGGCGTTCCAGGCCAGGCCCAGTTCTTCATTGAGTTGGCGCAAGGCGTTGTTGCGGATATCCAGGGCTTGGCTGGCCTGGTACGACTTGGACTGCAGGTCGGCCTTGTTGCTGCCACCGGCAAACAGGTTGAAGCGCATGCGCACCATGGCTTCCCAGCCGTTGCTGTGACCGGCATCGCCGCCGACGTTGTTGTCGGCATTAGTGCCCAGCTCTGCATCAAAGCGCGGGTAAAAGGTGGACTTGGCAGCTTCGTACTGACTTTCGGCGGCGGAAATATCCGACTCGGCCGAACGCAGGATCGGGCTGTTGTCGAGCATCTGGCGACGGGCTTCAGTCAGGTCCGCCGGCAGCATGGCCATAAAAGGCGCTGGGCGCTCAAGCTGGTCGGGCATCTGGCCGACGGCGCTGAGGTAGTTGACCTGTGAGTCGGCCAGGTTGGTCTGCTCGGTGATCAGGTTGTTGCGGGCCTGGGCCAGACGCGCTTCGGCTTGGTCCTGGTCGGCACCGTTACCGACGCCGCGCTGGGTGCGCAGCTTGATCTGGTCGTAAATGCGTTCGTGGTTGCGCAGGTTTTCTTCAGCCAGGCGCACGAATTCGCGGCGAGTCAACACATCCAGGTACACCTGGGCGACAGTCAAACCGGTGCGTTCGGAAGTACCCAACAAGGAGTAAGCGCGGGAATTGACGTTGGCTTGTTGGCGCCCGACTTCGCTGGAGGTGGCGAAACCGTCAAAAATCATCTGTTGCAGACGCAGGCTCGATTCGCCGCGGTTGTGGGTGTCCCACTGGTTGCCGTTCGGGCCGCTGGCGGCGCGCGTGTTGGAATCGTCGGTGCCTTCACGACCATAACCGGCGTTCAGGTCAACGCGTGGCAAGTAACCACCTTGAGCGGCGCGCAATTGGTAATCGGCGGCGATACGGCTGTTCACACCGGCTTGAATTTCCGGGTGCACATCCAGCGCCTGCTGCATGGCCTGGGGCAATGTTTGGGCGTGTACGAAACCGGCGGCGAGTACGAACGGTATTGCCTTGAACAGGTGCAGACGCATTAAAAAATTCCCCAGGACTTCTTGTCTCAAATCACAGCGATTGGCCTCGCTGCGTCGGATAATGGCTACCGTAATGACCGTACGTCGGAAAGTTCAAAAAGCGGAACTGCTTCACACATGTAGGACGGTTCGCCGCATAAATATCAATGTGACATTACGGGACCAATTGTTTAGGATGGCGACCAGAAGGTCAATAGTTTGGCATAAACTAGATAACGAATAAATCTAGCCAATAATTTGACGTCAGTAACTACTTAGACTACGCCCCCTCCTGTCTGGCCCTCACCCCCGCGAGCGGCCACTTGGAATTCATCAGAAACGGATCGCCGGAGAAATCTTTAATGAGCAGTGTTGTTGCCATCGTCAAAAGCATTGTTGGTCAAGTTTTCGTTATTTCTCCGGAAGGGACGCGTCGTGTCCTTGTAGAAGGTGACCGCCTGTTCGCGGGCGACCAGATCGACACCGGCATTTCCGGTGCTGTGAGCCTTGAGCTGGCCGACGGCCGCACCCTGGACCTGGGCCGTGAAACCCAGTGGAGCGCCAAACTGCCGGACTCCAGCCTCGACCTGGCCACTGCCGCCGAGAACGCTGCACCGTCAGTTGCCGAACTGCAGCAAGCCATCGTCGCGGGCGCCGACCCGACCACCGACCTGGATGCTACCGCCGCAGGTGCGACGGCTGCCGGTAATGGTGCTGCGGGCGGGGGCCACAGCTTTGTTGTACTGGACGCGACGGCTGGCCGTGTCGACCCGACGATCGGTTTCCCGACCGGCCCACTGGGCCAGGGCGCCGCGACAACCACCCAACTCACGGGCGCCCAAGGCGCAGGTGGCAACGGCAACCTGGTCTTGCAGACCTCGACCCTGACGCTGAGCGCAACGCCGACCATCACCGAAGCCGGTGGTGTGCTGACCTACACCGCCACCGTCACGCAGCCACCGATCAATGACCTGAGCATCACCCTGTCCAACGGTGCCGTGATCACCATCACCGCCGGCCAACTGACCGGCACCGTCAACGTGCCGCTGGCACCGAATGACAGCCCGTACATCGACCCAAGCCAGATCAGCGTGAACGTCACCGGCACCACCGGCGGCAACAACCTGGTGCTGACGATTGACCCGAACCCGGCCGTTACGCAGATTACCGACACCATCGACACCACCACCGTCACGCTGACGGCGGGCAACGCCGTGACCGAAGGCGGTCAGATCACTTACACCGCCACCTTGACCAACCCGGCGCAGACGCCGGTGACTGTCACCTTGAGCAACGGCTCGGTGATTACCATCAAGGCTGGGGAGTCGGTTGGCACCGTCGTCGTGGATACTCCGGCTAACGACGTTTACAACAATGGCTCGACCGTCAGCACTACTATTACCGGCGCTACCGGTGGCAACTTTGAGAACCTGGTACCGAGCACTACGCCTGCGGTTACCACGATCACTGATTCGATCGACACCACCACCGTCACGCTGACGGCGGGTAACACCGTGACCGAAGGCGGTCAGATTACCTATA
>NZ_CBFHAZ010000043.1:0-47690 GCF_965653655.1 Pseudomonas onubensis
TGCTCGCGAAAGCGGTGGGTCAGTCAATTCATCTGTCACTGACCCACCGCATTCGCGAGCAAGCCCGCTCCCACCTTTGACCGAGTATGGCTCTGCTGTTGCTGTTGCTGTTGCTGTTGCTGTTGCTGTTGCTGTTGCTGTTGCTGTTGCTCTGGCCCTTACATCCTTTTCGATGACGAAGTCAGCGGTCTTTTGATCTGCGCTTGTGATCGTGATCTTGATCTGAAATCGCCCCGTCAAACACGATGGCCGGAATCTGACAGGGATTTGGGGGGTAAACCGGCAGGGATGCCGGTTTAGCCGCGCTGGGCCAAGGATGGCCCATCGCGGCGCCCCCAAATCACTGGCGGATTGCGGGCATGCCGAGCCATAGCGAGGCACCGAGTGTTGGGGCGAAGACTTTTTGGTTACTTTTGTCTGGGCCGGCATTCCGGTCTTTACAAAAGTGACCCGCTGTAAGAGCGGAACCATAGGCAGCCGTTACCCAAATAACGGATATGCACCCCAACCGCCAAGCCCCACCAAGACCGCCTCAACGTTAACGTTGTGTAGATACCCACGACCACCACGGGCAAACACGGCTTCCACATCTGGATCTTTATTCCAGCTTTAGAACCTGGTTTGTACGGCCAACTCAAACGTCCTTGGCGAGCCCAAATAGTAAGCCGGCGACACATGCGCAAACTCGGCATACACCTCATTGGTCAGGTTGCGGACCCGCCCAGTCACCGAGGTATGTGAATCCACGTTGTAACGCAGGAACGTGCCAAACAACGTATAGGCCGGCACCGTCTGGGTGTTGGCATTGTCGGCATACACCTGGGCCACATACCGCGCGTCCACACCGCCTTGCCAGTCCTCGGCAAAGTCGTACGTCAGCCACAGGTTGCCCACACGCTTGGGCACGTTGGTGGGCGTATTGCCTTTGCGCGAGACCACCGCGCCGCTGGCGATTTTCTCATTGAAGTCATCGTATTCGGCGTCCACCCAGGCAAAGTTGCCTTCGGCCAGCAGCCGTGGCGTGATGCGCAACGAGCTGGCCAACTCGATGCCCCTGGAGGTCTGCGCTCCCACCGGGATGCTGTTGTTCGGGTCGAGCGGGTCGGTGACGGCAAAGTCCTTGCGCTCGATCCTGTAGGCGGCGACGGTGGCCGAACCGCGACCGTCGAGGTAGTCGAACTTGCTGCCGACTTCCCATTGTTTGCCGGTCGACACGTCGAACACTTGAGTGGTGGTGGAAGGCTGCTCGGCTGCGGTGCTGTATTGCACATACACATTGGCAGACGGGATGAACTGATACGTCAGGCCCACGCGGCCGGTGACCGGTTCCCAGCTGCGTTTGAAGTGCCGTGGGTTGGTAGCGGTTATCACGCGATGGTTGGTCACGTCCAGGTCGATGGCATCGTAACGCAGGCCCGTGAGGAGCGAGAGTTTGTCGGTGAGGCCCAGACGGTTCTCCACAAACAAGGCTTTGGTGGTGACCTCGTTGGTCTTGTCTTTGACAAAGCCAGGCCGGGTGCCCGGAATGTCATAGAAGTGCCCGGGGTTGTAGGCGTTCGGGTCCACCGTACTATTGCCCGGCACATTCAACGGGTTGTTGGTGGTGCTGTTGACCTTGTATTCGAAACCACCGGACCAGGTGGTCGACAGGCCGAACACGCTGTCGTCATGGCGCAGCTCGAACTGGTTGCCGTGCTGCTCGCCCTGATGGCGCACCTGGTAGGCGGTCGAGCGGTTCACCGCGCTGTTGTCGGCGTTGTACTGGTAGGTTTCCAGGTTGCGGTAGTCGCGCTGGCTGTCGAGGTGATAGAGGGTGTTTTTCAGCGTGGTGCTGTCGTTGATCCGGTAGTCGATGATCGAGCGCATCCAGATCGTGCGTTGCTCGTAACGACCATCGGCAACGTTGTAGTTGTTAAAGCGGTTGTGCTTGTCGATTTTCAGCTCGCCCGCCTTGGGGTTGAGCACCGGCGTGCCCCAATACGGGCTGTCTTCATGCTCATCCTGGTATTCCAGGGCCAGGGTGTGGGACAGGTTGGGGGTGAGGTCACTGAGCAAGGAGAACGCCAGGCTCCAGGCATCGCGCTGGTCGCGGTCGATGTAGCTGTGGTTGGTATTGCGGCTCACATCCAGGCGCGCGTAGTGCTGCACTTCGGCGCCGGGTTCGGTCAGGGCGTGGTTGAGGCCAAAGGCCATGCCGGCAGTGTCGTAGCTGCCATAGGTGAGCTGGCCTTCGGCGGCTTGTTCCTCGCGGGTGGCCAGCTTGGTCACGTAGTTGAGCGAGCCGCCTACTGAGCCGGCGCCGTTGATCAGGGAAGAGGGGCCGCCGACCAGCTCAACCCGGTCATAGATCCACGCATCCACCGGCCGCGCCAGGCCGGTGGCGACGTTGATGCCGTTGAACATCTGGGTGATCTGGCTGCTGGTAAAACCACGATAGGACACAAACCCGCCAAACCCCGGCGGCGCACTGGCGTTGACGCCGGGCAAGGTGTTTGCCGCATCGCGGAAGGTCTTGGCGCCATGGCGCTCAATGTCGTTACGGTTGGCAATGGCCACCGACGCCGGGGTTTCACGCAGGCTTAAACCCAGGCGTGAGGCCGTGCCGCTGGATTGGTCCAGGGCCAGGCCCGGTTCGCTGGTTTGTTCACCATCAATGGTGGTGGGGGCCAACTCGAGCGCCCAGGCACAGACGGGCAGGCAGCCGAACAGGCTCGCCAACAAGGGTAAATGTTTCATGGTTGAATCCTGAAAATCTTGGCTTGAAAACAACGCACAGCCGCACGTATTCCCGGTTGGGAACGTTGGCCGATGCAGATCAGAAAGCGCAGGGATCAGGCGAAAGCGGGAGGCGCGCGAGGGTTGGCCGTGGGCCAGGTGAAGCGGGCAGGAATATCAGCGGCGAGCACCACCGCCGGCGGTGGCGCGTGCGGTTGGGGCAGCACCGCCACATTGAAGCTGGAACTGAGTGCCGGGCCCATACCGCCGGTCGAGCACAGTGGGCAACCAAATGCCTTGGACAGCGTCGGCAGGTTCTCGTCGGTGGAGTTCTTCTGCGCAGGCGCCTGGGTGCGCGGGTCGACCGTACAAAACTGGCCGCCGATGCCGTTGAGCTGCATGCCCAGCATCTGCCCATGACCAATACTGCACGCGAACACATTGAACAGGACGCAGCAATACAGCATCCAGGCAATGAGTGAGCGGTCGGCACGGGCGATTTTCATGGGGCGGCACTTTACCATCAGCCGCCGACGAAATGCCTACAAAAAATCTCAGGACGACTATCCTCATTCGCACCTTTGAGGGAGCGCCTGCCATGAGCTTTTTCGTCGCACGCTGGATCGTCGCCATTTTTACCTGCATCAGCATGGTGCATCTGTACTGGGCCGCCGGTGGCAAACTCGGCAGCCTGGCCGCCATCCCCGAGCTGCCCGGCGAATTCGCCCAGGGGCCGCGGCCGGCGTTCAAACCGTCGGCGTTGGGCACGTTTCTGGTGGCGATGGGGTTGGTCGCAATTGCCTTGCTGGTGTGCCTGCGGGCGGGGTTGTACTTCTCGCCGGTGTCGCACGGCGCACTGCAATGGGGCATCAGTGCGATTGCCTTGGTGATGTTCGCCAGGGCAATTGGCGATTCGGAATTGGTCGGCTTTTTCAAGAAGGTGAGCGGGTCGCGATTTGCCCGTTTGGATACCTATTTCTACTCACCCTTGTGCCTGGTGTTAGGCGCGGGGTTATTGATCGTCGCGTGGAGTTGAGAACAAAACACACAAAAACCACATACCCAACAAAACCCACTTGACACGCCCCCAGCCTCGGGCGTTTATTGACGTACCCACCGGACCCATGTGCAGACGGCCCAGGATACTCAATGAACACAGACCTCTTGATGCCCACCGTGATCGACGCTGCCGAAGCCATTCGCGTGGGCACGCTGTCTGCGGTACACCTGGTCGAGCAAAGCCTGCAAGCAATCGAAACCCACAATCCCACACTCAATGCGTTTGGCGACGTGTACGCCGACTCGGCATTGGCGCAAGCACAAGTGCTGACCGAAGAAGCCAGGGCAGGGCAGTTGCGTGGCCCGTTGCACGGCGTGCCGTTTGGTATCAAGGACCTGTTTTCCACCGCCGGCCTGCGCACCACCCGAGGCTCGTTGACCGCCCTGGAACACATGCCCACCCAGGACGCGCCGATCATTCGCCGCCTCAAGGACGCCGGCGCAATTATCCTCGGCAAAACCGCCACCACCGAATTCGGCTGGACCGGCGCCAGTACGTCGCGCGTGTTTGGCAACGGCCGCAATCCCTGGAACCCCCACCTCACCAGCGGCGGCTCCAGCTCCGGCTCGGCGATTGCCGTGGCCGCACGTATGGTGCCGGGCACGCTGGGCTCCGATGGCGGTGGGTCGGTGCGGATTCCGGCCGCGTTCTGCGGGGCGTTTGCGATGAAAGGCTCCCTGGGCCGCATTCCGACCTGGCCGTGGTCGGCCACCGAAATGCTCAGCCATGCGGGGCCAATCACACGCACGGTGCGCGACAGCGCCTTGCTCTTCGACCTGCTTTCCGGGCCTGACCCGCTGGACCATCAGGCCCTTCCTGCCTTGACCGAATCTTGCCTGGCTCGCTGCGACCAGCCACTGGGGCCGCTGCGGGTGGCGTATTGCCCGACATTGTTCAACACCCCGGTCGACCCGGTCATCGCCGCTACCGTGGAGGCCGCCGTGTACAACCTGGCGGAACGTTTGCCGGTCACCGTGACCACCCTGGAAGTGGACTGGCAAGACCCGCTCGCCACGTTCGAAACCTTGTGGGTCGGCGGGCGCGGCATTGCCTACGGCAAAGCCCTGGCCGATCGCCTCGATCAACTGGACCCAGGCTTTGCCGCGCTGATCCAGCGCGCGGGCAACTACGACCTTGCTGACTACCTCAAGGCCGTGCAACAGCGTGCGCACTTCGCCAACCAGGTGCATGCGCTGTTTGCCGACTACGACGTGTTGCTACTGCCGACATTGCCAACTCTGCCGTTCGCCGCCGACCAGGTCGCGCCCGACGGCTGGCCGGGCGCAGATGGCGCGGTGCCCTGGGCGCGTTGGACGCCTTTTACCTACCCGTTCAACATCACCGGCAACCCCGCCGCCAGCCTGCCGTGCGGCTTCAGCCCGAGCGGCTTGCCAATTGGGTTGCAAGTGGTTGGCCCGCGCTTTGCCGATGCCCAGGTGTTGCAGTTCTGCGCCGCAGTGGAAGCCATTGCGCCTTGGGACCAGCACCTGCCTCCTTTGTTGTCCTGACCTGATTACCCGTGGAGCCGGCTCGTTAGAAGCCTGCCCTGGACAGATCCTTTTGTAGTGTTTCTGCCCTTTCACACCTTGAAGAGTGAGAGGTACCCGTGACCCGATCAACCGCCGTCAATCGTCCTTTTCACCCTGCCGGACCGGTGCATGCCGCGTACCGTGGTGGGCGCAAAGCGCGCGATACTGATGGCTCGAATTTGCCTTGGAATGCACCTTTTATGCTTAACCAACCGCGTCTCGACGAAATCATGCTCATGCTCACCCAATATCAGCGCGTCAAAGCGTCGGACTTGGCGCAAGCGCTGTTTGTCAGCGAAGAAACCATTCGCCGTGACTTCAAATACCTGGAGGAAGCCGGCAAGTTGCGCCGCATCCATGGCGGCGCGATCTTGCCCAGGCTCAACGAGGAACAGCCGCTGCAAGTGCGCACCCGCATCAAGGCCCAGGCCAAGACCCGCATGGCCGCCTGCGCGGCCAAATTGGTCAGCGAAGGCATGGTGCTGTTTCTCGACACCGGCACCTCGACCCTGGCCCTGGCCCAGCAATTGATCGGTTTCAGCCAGCTGCGCATCATCACCAACTCGCTGGACATCGCCCAGTTGATCACCCAGCAAAGCAGTAACCAGGTGCTGGTGGTGCCCGGCGATGTGCGCCGCAATGACAATGCGCTGATCGGCGCCCACACCCTGGAATTCGTCCGGCAGTTTCACTACGACATCGCCTTCATGGGCATCGGCGCGGTGGACCTGCAGTTAGGCTTCATGGACTACCAGGAGCCCGAGGCGCTGCTGCGCCGCACCCTGACCCAGCACTGCCTGCGCAGCGTCATCCTCGCGGACGACGCCAAGTTCGGCCATCGCACGTTCATCAACACATTGCCGTTCAGTGCCATTACCACTTTGGTCACCAATCGCCCTCCGTCCGCGGAGTTTGCGACCTGCCTGGAGCACGCCCATGTCGACATCCTTTACCCCTGAGTGGCTGTCTCCCAGTGAGGCGGACATCGAGGCGTTCGAGACGCTGTTTCGCGACAGCTCAGCCATCGGCGCAACGCCAGCTGGTGGCTTGCACCGCCTGGCCGCGTCAGCCGAAGACGGCGCGGTACGTGACCTGTTTAGCGGTTGGCTGCGCGAACGTGGTTTTGAGGTGCGGGTCGACGCCATTGGCAATCTGTTCGGGCTGATCACCTTCAACCCGGACGCCCCTTATGTGCTGTGCGGCTCACACTTGGATAGCCAGCCCAGCGCAGGGCGTTTCGACGGTATCTATGGCGTGCTGGCCGGCGCAGTCGCCATCGCCAGCCTGGCGCGCCAACTGCACGAACGCGGCGAAACCCCGGCGTGCAACCTGGCGGTGGTCAACTGGACCAACGAAGAAGGCGCGCGCTTTCAACCCAGCCTCATCGGCAGCAGTGTGTTTACCGGCGACCTGGCCCTGCAAGAGGCTTGGGAATGCCGCGACGGCGACGGCATTCGCCTCAAGGATGCGCTGCAAGCGATCGGCTATCTTGGCGACGGCCCGGTTGAACTGAATGTGGCCGGTTACGTGGAAATCCACGTTGAACAAAGCGATGGCCTCGAAAGCCAGGGCCTGGACATTGGCGTAGTGCGAGAAACCTGGGCGGCGCTCAAGCAGCGTATCCGTTTCGACGGCGAACAGAACCACACCGGCCCAACCCCGATGGCCGCCCGCAAGGATGCCTTGCTCGCGGCGGCCCATGCGATTACTACTGTGCGCGCCGAAGCGGACGTGCACGGGCTGCAGTTCCACAGCTCGGTAGGGCGCCTGGAAATTTACCCCAACTCGCCGAACGTGGTGCCCTCGCGCGTCACCTTGCATGTGGAATACCGCTCGCCCGACACGGCATTGCTGGCGGTTGCCGGTTATCGGCTGGACGCCAGCCTCAAGGCCGTCGCCGCCTCGACCGCAACCACTTACGAAGTCGAAAGCCGGGCCTTGCGCGCACCGATAGCGTTGCATCATGGTTTTGCCGAATTGGCCTACAGCGTTGGTCGGCAGTTGGGGTTGGCAGTCGGCAACAGTGTCACGGTCTCCGGCCACGACGCCATCAGCCTGGGCCGCCATTATCCGGCGTGCCTGTTGTTCATTCCGAGCAGCAACGGCGTGTCCCATAACGAGGCGGAATTCACCCATGACCGTGATATGCGCACCGGCCTGCAGATGCTGACCGCGCTGTTGCATTGTGCGTGTACTTGCCCCAATGCTTACCGGTGAGGGACGCCATGTCCAACCGTACTGATGCACTGTCGCGCCTGATGGGCGCCCTTGAATCCGCCGGCCTGTCCGCCCATGTCGAGGTCGCGGACGGCACTGCCGGCATCGCCTCGCCGATACGCCTGGCCACCGAGTGGACCGGCTTTCACCTCACGGCGCCCTGGGGCCAGTGCTACGCCAAAGTGCTGCACGACGATATGCGTGCGCTGATCGACATCGAGCGCACGGGCCGCGCCACGCAACTGGCGGCCGACTGTGACGTAACCCCCGCGGTGCGCCTGGTGGATGTGGCCGCCGGTGTGCTGCTGCTGGATGCGTTGCCGGCCCATGAATGGCGCTGGGCACGCCTCGATGAGTTGCTGCAGCCCCAGCGCCTGCAAGCGTTGTGGGCCTTGAAACGGCAGTTGCACGTCGGCACCTCACCGGGCTTCAACCGCTCGCCGCTGCAGGATATCCAGCACCTGCGTGAGCTGTGCAACCGTGACGGCGTGGGCTTGCCCGCTGATCATGGTTGGATCGATACCTGCATTGACTTGGCCTGGACCGAGCTGCAATTGAACCCTGGCACCTCGGTGCCCGTGCACGGCGACGGGCTGGCGAGCAATGTGATGATCGGCCCCGGCGGCGCGTTGCAATTGATCGACTTCGACTACGCGGGCTGCTTTGACCCGTGGTACGACGTGGCTGTCAGCCTCAACGAGTTGTATGCCTTCGAAAGCCAGTGGCGTGACGGTATCAGGGCCTGGGCCGGCGAGTGCCGCGAGTGCGATTACGCGCGCTGCCGACTCTATGCGCTGATCAATGATTGGTATTGGACGCTGTGGGGCCTGTGGGTCGGCGCGACATCAACGCGGCCCCTGGAGTTTTCCAAGGTCGGGCAGTGGACCTTGCTGCGCTGCCGGCAAAGCTTGCAAGACCCGCGATTTGAAAGTTGGTTACGTCAGGTACAGGAGGGGCAGGCATGAAAGCAATGGGTGAGGCCTGTACGCCTCAGGAATGCCAACTGGAGGCCGCCGTGCGCGGCGTGCGCGATTGGGGCGGCTCGGGCATTCGTTACGAGCCGGTCAGCGGCGGGATCTCCAACAGCAACTGGCGGGTCGAGGTCAGCGGGCTCAGTACCGCCTACTTCTTCAAAGTGCCCGGCGCCGGCACCGAGATGTTTATCGACCGGCGCACCGCCCATGACGCCAGCGTCAAAGCCGCGCAAACCGGCTATGGCGCGCCGGTGTTTGCCTTCCTCGAAGAGTTTGGTGTTGAAGTGTTCGAGTTCATGGAAGGCTGGCGAGCCTCTTCTAATCAGGATTTTCTCGACCGCGATGTACGCCATAACGCCTTGCACGCGCTGAAGGCGTTCAACGACCAGTCGCCGCTGTGCCAGACCAAAACCGTGTTCGACATGATTGCCGAGCACCAGCGCCAGGTCGAAGAACTGCAGGGTTGCAAGCCCAGCGATGATGCCTGGTTGCGTCGTCAGTGCGACCGCGCGCGTGGCGCGTTGCAAGCATCGGGCATCGACCTGGCGCCGTGCATGAATGACACGCTGGCGGGCAATTTCATGCTCAACGACCGCCGCCAGATTCGCCTGGTGGACTTTGAATACGCCTCCAACAACGACCGTCATTACGAGTTGGCGCTGTGGTTTGGCGAGATGTTCTTTACCGATGAGATGGAACTGGCGCTGATCGAAGACTATTTCGGCCAGGTCACCCCGCAACGGCTGGCGCGGATCAAGTTGCACAAGGCCCTGGCCGACATCAAATGGTCGACCTGGGCGATGGTCCAGCACGCGGTGTCGCAATTGGATTTCGACTTCTACAAATACGGTGCCTGGAAGCACATGCGCGCGCGTAGCGTGATCAATGATTCGCAATGGGAAAGCTGGCTAAGACAGGCCTGAGCCTGCGCCAGCACAATAACGACGAGTCACCCTGCAGCTCTTTTGGCGCTGGTTTGCGCTGACGTTTCACTGCTTGATTTTTTGATTGATCACACAACAAACCGATCCAGAAATTCAAGGAGCACCCTTCATCATGAAACCCGCAAGCGCGTCACCCGCACGCCTGAGAAACCAGATCTTCGGCGGCTACTTTTTCCTGTTATTGATGCTGGCGTTATTCCCGCCGTTTTACTTGAGCATGAGTGGCAGCCGCGCCTTGGTGGTGGGCATCCCGCTGCCGATCTTCTATTGGATCGCCATTGCCGTACTGGCCGCCCTTGGGGTGTGGGCCTTGTATCTGGCCGAACTCAAGGCCGGCGAGATTCCTGACGAGGAGGGCGTGTGATGATCAGCACCAGCAGCGATGCCCACTTGTTTATTACCTTCGGTGTGATCGGCCTGTTCCTGGCCGGGATGATCGCCGTGCTCTATGCCACCAACCGCGAAAGCACCAGTTTCTCCGACTACGCCGTTGGCGGGCGCTCTTACGGGCCGTGGTATATCGCCATGTGCTACACCAACTCCTGGTGGCCGGGTTCGACCTTTACCGCGTTTTTTGCCCTGAGCGTCGGCGGCGCCCTGGGTTTCTACGGCATGGTCTATGCGACCCTGGGCGTGACCGCCATGTACATGATGGCCAGCCGCGCCTGGACCTGGGGCAAACGCTTCAACCTGCGCACCCAGCCGGACCTGCTGGGGATGCGCTTCGACAGCCCGGTGGTCAAACGGGTGGCCTCGATCATCGGCATCATCTCGGTGTTTCCGTGGGTGGTGATGGGCATCCAGGCCCTGGCGATGCTGTTCCAGTTCGCCAGCTTTGGCCGTTGGGGCGTCACCACCTGCCTGTTCGCGGGCGTGGCGGTGGTACTGATCCGCCAATACTGGACCGTGAGCATGGGCATGCGCGGGTTGATCATGACCGACATGTTCCAGGGCCTGATCGCCTACGTGGTGTGCGCCGGCGTGTGCGTGTTCCTGTTGTTCGGCGATCAGGCCGCGTTTTCCAACCTCGCGCAATTGCCGGAGAAAATGCTGCAAATTCCCGGCGCCACCGGCACCGGTTATGGCCCGATGTACATGTTCAGCCTGATCTTCACCGGCGTGATCGGCTCGATGTGCTGGCCGATGAGCTTCCAGCGCATCTACACCGCCAGCGGCGTGCGCTCGGTGAAAAAAGGCACGCTGTACACCATGCTGCTGGTGGGCGGCTTCTACGGCATCCTCATGCTGTTTGCAGCCGCCATCAGCCAGGACCCCAACGTGCTGGCCCACCCGCAACAAGGCTGGTTCCTCTCGCTGTTCGACATTGGCGGGCCCTGGCTGCTGGCGCTGGCCATCGTCATCGTACTGGCCGCCAGCATCGGCCACGTCGACGGCTGCGTACAAGTCTGCGGCACCCAGTTCGCCAACGACCTGGCCACCTGGAACACCCCACGCACCGACCGCCAACTGACCCTGCTGGCCAAGGCCGGCATGGTGGTGTTTATCGTCGCCGCCTCGGTGCTGGCTTACCTGACCTTTGATTACTCGCGCCTGCAATTACTGGCGCAGATCTCCTACCAAGGCATCATTCAACTGGCCGTACCACTGTTCTTCGGCATCTTCAGCCGCCGTGGCAACAAACAAGGCGCGATCGGCGGCATGTTGGCGGGGATCGTGGTGGCGATTGTGCTGACCACGCTATACCCGGATGACATTCCGGCGCTGGGGTCGTTGACCAGCGGGATTGTGGGACTGGTGGTGAATGCTGCGATTTTTGTGGTGTGTGCACTGGTGATCAAGCCGAGCGCGGTGGAGAAAGCGCGGGTGGAGGGGTTGTTTGAGATGGCGGCGAGTGGGCGTGGAGTGCAGGTGGGGGCTGCGCCGGTTATGAGTTGAAAATGGATCGGGGCTGCGGTGTGTGGCCCCGGTTTGAGCGTGTGACTTAGGTGGACTAAATATGTGTTGGGTAAAGTTGAATTGCGGTAGCGCTGAGTTCAACAAATCCTGATTTCTGAGGTATGGGACCATCCAACTCAATTAGGATTATTGAATCGCCGAGTTTTAATGCTGCACATCCGTCTTCGTCAGCTTGGACCAGCTCGGCGGTTATTTGGATGAGGCTGTCCTCCATTTTGATTTTTGAAGATTTTTCAGCGGTTGACTTCATGTTTATATTCCATGAGAAAACCTCCTCAAAATCAAACTCAACGTCGATAATTTCACCGATTTTTGGCGCAGTATCGCTCCATAGTGCAGTGCCATCTCCGAAGGGTGAATGGAATTTTACGTGCAATACGTTCAGATAGGAAAATGTATCGATCACTACAATTTTCATGTTTTTTCCGAGTGGGAGATTGCCGGTTTTCGTGTGAGTGTTTTGGTAATGATTCGATTTTCTTGCATTCGGCATCAACCCTTTCTGTTTAGCACTGTAGTCGTTTGCAGTTAAGATAAAAATGGGTTCGTCTTAAAAAATAAAACTGTTGCTAGCGCTGTTTGCAGCTTGGTTGTGTTACTACCTGTGCCAATACATTTGATGGTTTAAAAGAAGAAATACAGTCCGGTGTTGTTGTCAATTGCCAGTTTATTGAGTTTGATTATTTTTCTTGTCAGTTCTTGGTTTTCGGGTATTGAATGATTTTCTAGTATGTGTAGTGATTTTTTGAGGTCTTCATTGGTGTTGATGCTCTCGTCTTCATAATCGTCGATCATCTTTCCAAGCGAATTGTTGATTTTGTCGATAACGCCTGATCCCATTAACTGCTGATATTCTGTATGGGTCAGGGGGCAATTCGCCAATAACGAGATTGGGCATTCGTCAGTGTCTAATAGAATCATCGCTTCTTTCGTCAAAGGGGTGCAGATAAGTTTCATTTTTCTATGCTCTTGTTAAAGTGAGTGGCCCCGGTTTTTTAGGGCGCGTTGGTTAGGATTTAGGTTGTCAATCGTCAGAGGCCTAGATGGGTAGTTTTGGTAGTTGGATTTTTAATAAAAGGCCACATCAATTCGGTCAACAATTATTTTAATAAAAGAATCGTTCAAGTCGGGATGGTCGTAATGGATCCCCTCATCGTTCAGCGAAGTAAATGTCTGAAAAGTATCGTCGCTCAGCATTCCGTAAAGCGCGTAAGGAAATCCGCTGCCCGTTCGCTTGGCTAAAGCGTGAGTCGTGGAGGTTTTATGAGCTTCATAGCTTTCAGATAGATTTAAATTTAATTCAACGCAATAAGTTTTCCCTACTACGATTTCGTAGGGGCAGTGGCTGGCGAAGCAAGTTACTACAGTATTTTCAATGAGCAGGGTAACCTCTTCTTCCACCAGTTCGTTGATTGCTACGACCAGTGCATTTTTTACGTTGTTCGCTATGGGATCTGATTGTTCTTTCATCGCTTGAGATGGCCGTGTCATGGAGTGGAGTGCCAGTGGAACAAAGTCCGTTATGAGCCGTGTTAGATGGACTCGGAAGTTTCATTTGGTCGATAGGGGTAACGTTTCTGATGCGACAATTTGTCTTTGTAATTTGAATTTACTAGGGTTTGTTTAGTTTTGGCTCTGAGAAAAATTTGCAAAAATCCAAGCGCCCCTCAAATGAGATGCAGGCTATCCATGTGAAATCCTCCGATACAATATAGGTGTGTTGTGGGAGGTCGGAGAGAATTTTTAGTACTTGATTTAAGTGCTCTGGACTTATTGAATAGGCGTTGTCACAGGCGGAATCACTGATGATAACCAAGTCATTGTCAGAAATTTTGCAGATTTCCGCCGCAATGAGCGAAATCGCCAAGATTGAAGATGCGGAACCGAAGCTCTCCAAACGACTCCAGTCGATTTGATTCCCGCTAAAAGGAATGCGCTCATTAATTCTACTGACCATCGAGTCTTGTTCTGCCTGAGAGATGACACTGAAATCGATATTGAGCTTTTTTAGGTCTGTAATTAGTTCTTCGTCAAAATAGCTCATTTTTTTGCAAACCTTTTACTGTGACTTGTTTTACCTGTGTTAAATATTCGGTGATCAAATTTTCCAGGGTTTGGGTTTTCATCTTTTGTGCTTCGGAGTCACGTTTTTTGTGATCCCTATTTTTGTAGTTGGAGATGTCATATCTGCTCAATGCTGTAGTTTTTTGCAGTTACGGAAAAGATAATTTGATGACTGTTGCTTGATTTAAAACTATAGTTTTTTTTGATTTCGTCCCCATGTTGCGCTGATTTTTGTGCTGAAATTGATTTTTTCTCTTCATGTATCCCGCTTACCTCAGCGCCGACTGCGCTTACGCCTTGAAAGGTGGTTGGATTATGGAAGGTGATAAGAAGAGAGCGGTCTTGCCGGTCGGTGAATACCATGAGTAACTCACCACGCTTGCAAGTAACTTGCTCAATCGTCCCTCCCGTAATCGAGATTTTTTCCGGATCGAAATCGGACTTTTGAGACCGTGTGGGCTGCCAAAATTTTAAATCGGAAAGATATCTTTCCACATCGTCCATGTCGTCGTCGCCGAGCGTGTCGTCAAAGTGTTGAGCAATTTTTGTACGAACTTTTGCGAGGCGTTGGGTGATATTGAAGTTGTCAATGAATTCCGTAGTTTCTCTTCGGTAGTCGTCTAGGGCTGCAGGGTTTTCGGCATAAAAGCTACCCATTCTATGCAGAGAGATCAATATGAATTCGATCTCTTTTAGGGCGTCGAGTGCATCCTCTCCAGTAAGAGTTATTTTTATATTTTGCTCTAGCATTAAATTTCTCACATGCGGTTAGCTCTATAATGTGGGGTGTTATTTTCTTGTTTTGTATTAGTCTAATGTTTATATTTATATCATAGGATTCAGCGATTTTGTATTCGCTAGGTCAAGATGTTTTTAGTTTCATTATGCACGGCTATAAGTCGTGTAATTGGTTTGTTTGGGTTTAGTCCCGTTTTTGTGTTTTGATAGCGTTGCATCAAATTCAAGTCGGAGTCTGATTTTTATTAGTCTGGCTCTGCATTTTTAAATGCTCGTTTGAACTATAATTTGATGTTTCGTTTTTCGGTTCCGTGCCCAAGAAGATTTGTAGATTTTAAATTATTTTAATAATCGAATGTCAAATTTTCTATGATTTAAATGTTTTTTTTTGTAGTGGGGTGATGCGGGTATTCGAGTCCTACTGCTTTGGTCTTGATTCTAAAGTTTGCGTGAGTAAAGTTATATGTTGAAAAAATAAATGTCTCCTTTAAATGATATAAATGCTATCCAGTCTAGATGTTGTTGTAAGATGTATGTGTGTTGTGGGATTGTGGAGAATATTTGTAATGCCAAAAGGAAGTTTTCAACGCTTACTGAGTAAGAGTTGTCAGTGGAATCTCCGACTATAATGACACGTTCTTTGGTTGCAAGTTTAATTTTTTCCGCAAGAGATATTAGCGCTGTTTGTGATATGGCTGTGCCTAGGTGGACACTGTTTTTTAACGAGCTCCATTCGATCCGATTTCCAGAAAAAGGGAGTTTACTATTTATTTTATCGACGATAACGTCTTGCTCTATTTCAGATAAAAAAAAGAGCTGTGTGTTGCTTTATTTCTTCGTCAAAATAGCTCCTTTTTCAAACCTTTAAATTGGTGAAAATGTCGCTCTATGTGCACTTTGCCCTGCGGTCCGGTGTCTCTTTTCAGTTGAAAAGTGGGAGAGGTGTACAAATTATTTTTTGAATATTTTAAATTGTGATTGACAGGGCTCATGATTTTTATGAGCAAAATGCGAAATGCAGTCCTGTGTTCTTGTCAGTCGCCAGCTTGTTTGGTTGAATTGTTTTGCATGATAGCTCTTAGTTTTCGGCTATGGAATTATGTTTTAGTATGTGCAGAAATTTTTAAGATATTCATGAGGGTTAATGCTTTCGAATTCATAGTCGTCGATCATTTTTCCTAGATCTTCGTAAATCTTATCTGTAATTTCTTATTTCCAAAGCTGCTGGTATTCTCAGTTCGTCAATGAAATGCTTTCCAATAATGAATCTGGGTAATCACCGTGTCTAAAAAATTCACTGCTTCCAGAGCCAATGGTGTGCAAATGAGCTTCATTATATTCACTTTATGTTCTGCCCTCTACGCGTTACCTGTGGATGTATGCGTATATATCTTTTTTCTGAATTTCTTCTAGGTTGATTTTATTAATGCTTTCGTTTAAGTACGGTAAGTGTTTTGAGTGGCAAATCAGCTGCGCAACGCCATATGTTTCTGCTTCATAGAAGCTAAAGGTAATAGATTCCTCATCAGTAAGTATTATTTTGAAATCATCAGTTTTAGAAATTTCAGCGAGGTTGCTTAGTTTATGCCATAAGGGGTCAAGGTTGTTATCGTTGTTGTTCTGCATAATTATTATAGACGTTCGATGGGATGTCATGCTGTTAGGGGGGTTTCGAAGCGAGTCAAAATCTAAGTTAATTATCTGTGAGTAGATTTTGGTTGATTCGTTTTTTCTTAAGATGTCACCTGGCTTCGAGTTTTTGTGAAAGGTTTTTTGTGAAATATATTCTTGGCTTTTGCTATGGAAAGGTAACAGTTTTGTGTGCCATTGTACGATTTTTGGCCATCTTAGTGTAAGTATCGAGGCGAACTCGCACCAGGTTTCCCAGACATCGGTATACTTTTGGTTAAGCATTGTAACCGTTATATAGTTTTTGTCATGAATAGGCTGCAATTGCTCCCAAGGATGTATGCCTATTTCTCTTATGAATACTGATTTCATTTATTTCCTTTAAAGTATGAGTGATTGTCTACGTGATTTTTTAAGGATGTTGACTTTCCATCAATACTAGCCTCCGTATTGAAATGCGGGCCAAGGTTGCCTTTTTTATGGCCAAGTGAGTGCTCCCTGATTTCTATTTGGCGTTCCTGTAGTTCAAATATATACACTCTGCCCTCTGTGTGTTGGTATTGGTCTGTAATCTTAACTTTACGTACTAGCGTGGGGTGTTGCGTTTGTGGAACGCCCCCTATTGCCTTGGCCCTTTTAAATGCGCCATTTCTAGATAGTTCACTGTAGGCTCCTTTAGGGAGTTCCGTATCTCCTTCGCGTACCTTGGCATATTTACCGGGATCATCAGCGACGTGTGTCGGTTTACATCCATCCCCGCCAGGGCACGTGCTTAAGCCTAGCGGATCCACCCACCCCGTAGGGTTAAGCACATACCGGTAAGCATTAATCCCACCCGCCAGCTTCACCGGGTCCGGCGTCAGGTAACGGCCAATATCTGGATTGTAGTAGCGATGGCGGTTGTAGTGCAGCCCGCTTTCCGCATCGAAATATTGGCCCTGGAAGCGCAGCGGGTTGTCGATTTTTCCGACGTCTAGGCGGGCGATTTCGCCGTAGGCGCGGTAGTGCGCGGACCAGACGATTTCGCCTTCGGGATTTGTCAGTTCCTGCGGGGTGCCGAGGTGGTCGAGTTGGTAGTGGAAGGGTTTGGTGTCTTCAGGCCCAAAGCCTTCCAGCAGTGCCAACGGCCGAAAACTGTCTGGCTCGTAGAGGTAGCTGCGGTGGCAGTCCGCATGGTGTTCAGCTACCAGCTTGTCGCCTTGCCAGAAAAACTCCGTGGTTTTCCCGTCCACCGTCTTGCTGATCCGCCGACCAAATGGGTCATAGCGATAGCTGGCGGTTTGCCCGTTCGGTTGTGTGATCCCAATCAACCGATGCTGGCAGTCGTAGCGGTACTCAGTAACCAGCTGATGGCCCTTGCCACGCCGCTGACGGATCAAATTGCCGAAGGCGTCGTAGTCGTAGTGATGATCGCCCTGAATCATCAACCGATTCCCCGCCACGATGTCCGGGCCGGGGCGGTCTTGCATCAGCAGGTTGCCGGCCGGGTCGTGGCCGAAGCGTTCCTGTACGTCTTGCGAGTGGTCGGCGCGGGTCAGGCGGGCGAGGGGGTCGTACTGGTAGTGGTGTTCGCCTTTGCGGGTGTCGAGCAGGCGGGTGAGGTTGCCGCTATTGTCGTAGTCGTATTGGCGTTGATAAAGCGTGTGCTGCTGTTGGCTGACGGCGTGGGCGCGCAGGCGGTTCTGGTCGTCGTAGTGGTAGTGGCTGAGGAGCTGGCCTTGTTGGCGTTGGTGTTCGCGGCCGGTTTTGAACAGGTGGGAGGTGAGGGTTTCGCCGTTCAGCTCGACGGTGGAAAGGTGGCCGCCTTTGTCGTGGTTGAAGGTGAGGCGGTTGTTGTCCGGCAGGCGCAGGTTTTTCAGCTGCCCGCAGGCGTCGTAGCCGTAGCGCAAGGTGCCCCAGCCTTGGTGTTCGGCGGTGAGGCGGTTTTGTGGGTCGTACTCGTAGGCCAGCGCCCAGTGGCCGTCGTCGACGCTGAGGAGGTTGCCTTGGCGGTCGTAGGCATAGTCGACAATATTGCCGTCTGGCAGGGTTTTTCTTACGAGGCGACCGGCGTGGTCTCGCTTGTAGCGGGTAACGAGCTGACTGCCGTCGTCGCCGTGTTCGGTTTTTTCCGCCAGATTGCCGTTGAGGTCATACACATAGGCCGTGCGCTGACCGTCAAAGCCGATTTCCTGCTGGATCAGGCCGTTGGGGTGGTAATCGAGCCGGTAGGTTTCGCCTGCCTCGTTTTCGATTGAAGTCAGCAGCAGGCGCGCATTGTCGTAGCGGTACTTGACCTGGCTGCCATCGGCGTTGATACGGCGGCTGATCAGGTGCAGGCCGTCGGCATATTCGTAACGGGTGACGTGGCCGAGTTCGTCGTGTTCGGCGGTGATTTTTCCGTAGGCGTTGTAGCTGTATTCGCGTGTTGCGCCGCCTGGAAGGGTTAGTTTTCGCAGGCGCCCGGCAGCGTCCCATTGGTACTGTGTGAGCTTGCTGAGTTCATCTTCACGGGTGATCTGACGACCAAGATCGTCATAGCGATAACGCTTGATACCCCCATTGGGCAGCAGCTCCTCAAGCAACTGCCCCTGCTCATTCCAGACCAGCCGATGGCAACTGTTATCGGGAAACCAAACCCCTGTGAGTTGGCCATATTTGTTGTAGCTGTAGTCCGTGATATTGCCGTCAGGATCGGTCTTGCGAATGACATCGCCCTGATCATTGCGCTCATATTTCCAGACGGCGAGCCCACGCCTTACGACCCGCACGAACCCGTTGTCATGCTCGTAGGACGTCGGCTCATCGTCCCCCGGAAACAGCGCCACCAAGCGTCCGGCTTCGTCGTACTGATACCCCGTCACCGCCCCAAGCGGATCCTGCTCGACCGTCAGCCGGCCCTTGTCGTCATAGGATTTGAAGTGTTCAGCACCGTCAGGATCAATCCTTTGCACCAACCGCGCACGATCATCATGGACATACACTTCCCGGCTGCCATCAGCGTTATGCACCGTGACACGGCCGTCATCCCCCCAGGCATACCGCGTATCCATCTGCGAAAAGCTGGCCCAATGCCGAACACACCGCGCTGCCTTACCAGCCCGTTCCCATTCCCAAAAGAAACTCGCGCCACCGGCCAGCCCGCGCTCAAGAATGACGTGCTGTTCGTCGTAGCGATAAACCTCGGTTTCACCTACAGCATTGGTCGCAGAAACCAGTCGGCCAAGATCGTCATAGGCGTAGGAAACAACGCTCTGCTCCGTCACCCATTCGAAGGGTTCATGCCCTTTGGCGCGATGAACCTGATAGTCCACCGCCACAATGCGGCCCAGCTCATAACGCAGAAACAGCGAGCGCCCCACACCGTTATCCAGCCGCTCAACCCGCCCCAAACGATCGTGAAAAACTCGCAGCCGGTTGTCATACGCATCGCTGATGGCAACCAGCACGCCATCGTGGAAGTGATAAAACCGCGACGCCTGGGCCAGCACCAGTTCATCGGGCAAGTCGCCCAAGTAGATCGCCGCTTCGGCCAAGCTATTGGTAATCGCCGGTCGAGCAGCAGTAGGCAGCACAAACTCGGTACGGCGATTCTCATGATCGGTCCACACCACCGAATCACCCGAAACAGAAAGCCGCTGCGCCAGCGAATGGCTCCAGCCAAACCCCAACCCGCCATCCACTTCCACCGCACTGGTGCGATACAACCGCGTCCACTCGAAGGGCAAAATCCCATCCAACGTGCCATCGGTGAGTGTCAGCAATTCCTCGCCGGTGACCATCGACACCGGGCAACCGTTGGTAACGGTTTTGTCCGCAGGTGCCGCGGCATCGCCATTGAGGTTTTTGCCCGACGCAGGCGCATCATCAACGTGTTCTTTTTGTTTCAGCACCGCGTTCTGCCGCGCCCGCCAACGCATTTGCAGCGTGCCTTGCTTCAACCCGCCAACCACACCGCGAACTGCCACCGCCTTGTAACGGTCCACCACCTGCATGAATTTGGTCAGAATCCCGAGCAGGCTCCTGACAAAACCCTCAGCGGCATCCAAAACCCGCGCGCCGTACTTGACCAGCCGCAAACCGAGATAAGCCACGCCCGCTGCCGGTAACGCGATGGTCAGTACCGCGCCGATCACCAGATCAATCAGCAGCGACACTACAAACCCTGCCGCGGTCTCCGCGATTTCTCCGGGTGGTAACGCATCCAGCCAGAGCATCGCGGTACGCAGGATCAGGTACAGCGCAGCCTCGTCGCTGGCCAGTAACATGGCCTGTTCCATAACCTTGGGCGTATCGGTAGCCAACTGCGCCAACTTGGTGGCCTCGGCGCCGAGTTGCTCAGCGAATTTCAGCGGGTCTTCAAGAATCGCCTGAACCAGCTTGATGCTGTCCCATACATCGCGGATTGCCGCCCAACTGCCCGCCAGCACGCCGCTGCCAATCGCGCTGGCGGTCGATTGCTGCCAATAGGGTTTGAAATCCTTCCACTGCTCGCGCAGCCAGTGCTCCAGGTCGGCCGTCAGCCCGGCGTAAGAGGCAAACAGCGCGTCCACTTGCTGCGCAGAAACGCCGCCCTGCACCCGCACCTGATAGCGCCCGCCAGCGGCGCAAAAATGCGAACCTTTGCCATGCTCATCGAGCATGACAAGCGTGGAACTGCCGTCATCCAGCCGGATGACCTCAACGGGGATATCGCCGATCGGCACGTCATACACCGACTCGAACAGGCTCTGGATTTTCAGCTCGCCGCCTACCGGGCACAGGGCTACGGTGGAAAAGCCCATGTCGGAAATACTGACGCTCTGCTGCGCATCACCAACCCGCAGCACGCGGTCCATCCCCAGCAGCGACGGCATGTCCGCAGCATGGCTGAGCGTATCCAGCGCCCGCGCATACCAGGCGCCCATCTGCTGGCGATATTCCGCCAGGCTCTGATGAAAGCCATTCAGTTCATGTTCGATAAAGGCGATGTGGGCGGCGTTGGTCATCCGTGACGTCTCGGCAAAAATGGCAAGGCGTCGGAGTCTGCTGCAGGAAAAAGCCGCTGGACGAATGGTTGGAAAAATCAGAATGGGATGACGCAGGACGGGTAAAAAACGCGAAAAACTATCCTGAAGGACTACGCAAAAAAGCGATCTGGCTCATTGCAATAAAACAACTCAAATAAAAATGACTCTCATCCTTGCCCGATTCCGCGACATGGCCGTCATGGTTAATAGAACCTCCATTACGCAGGATTTCCCATGTCGCGCCTTGCTCGTCCCTTGCACCCACTGGCCCTGTCAGTGGCGATGGCTTTTGCCGCTGTGCCGTTATTTGCCGTCCAGCCATCCTTTGCCGAAGAAACCGGCAGTGCGTTGCGCCGTTTTTCGATTCCTGCCGGTGATTTGAGCCAATCCCTCAATAGCCTCGCCGAGCAGGCCGGGCTGGTACTGGCATTTGATGCAGGCTTGACGCGCGGCAAGCACAGCAACGGTGTGAGCGGGCAATACGACACTGACGTGGCACTTGCGCAATTGCTCGCGGGCAGTGGCTTGCAGGCCTTGAAGATCTCCGCCGAGCGCTATCGCCTCGAAGCGCTCCCGGACGATGGCGGCGCCATGCAGTTGCAGGCCACCACCATCAGCGGCGCCTACCAGAGCGAAAGCCCCACCGGGCCGGTGGCGGGTTATGTCGCCACCCGCAGCCTGTCGGGCACCAAGACCGATACCGCGCTGATCGAGACGCCGCAGTCGATTTCGGTGGTCACCAAGGATCAGATGCGTGCGCAAAACGCCGAAAGCCTCAACCAGATCCTGCGCTATAGCGCTGCTGTGGTGCCTGAAACCCGTGGGGCTACGGCCTCGCGTCTTGATCAGCTGACCATTCGTGGTTTCGCCCCGGCTACTTATCTGGATGGCCTGCGCATGCCGTCCAGCCGGGATGCCTTGCCACAGAAAGACGCCTTCGACCTGGAGCGCGTCGAAGTGCTGCGCGGCCCGGCCTCGGTGCTGTACGGGCAGGGCACGCCAAGCGGGGTGATCAACATGGTCACCAAACGCCCGTTGGACACGCCGTTTCATGAAGTCGGCGTGGAGTACGGCACCTTCAACAAGAAGCGCACCACCTTCGATCTGAGCGGCCCGCTTGATGATCAAGGTGTGTATGCCTACCGCGTGGCCGGGTTGTTCGATGATGCCGATGGCCAGGTCGAACACACCGAGACTCGCCGCCAGTCGCTGTCCAGCGCCTTCACCTGGCGCCCGGACGATGCTACTTCGTTGACGTTGCTCGGGCATTTGCAGAAAGACCCGACGGGCGCGTCGTACGGGTCGGTGCCGGCCTGGGGCTCGGTGCTGCGCAGCCCTACCGGACGCAAGATCGATGTGGATTTTTACGACGGTGAAAAGAACTTCGAGAAAAGCGACCGCGAGCATTACTCCCTCGGCTATGCCTTTGAACATCACTTCAACGACGTGTGGACGGTGCGCCAGAACGCCCGCTACCTGCGGGCCGAGGGCGTCTATCGCAGCATCTACAACAGCTACCTGATGGGTGATTACCGCACCTCCAAGCGCTCGACCATCGCTGCCGATGTGGACATGGACGCTTACACCCTCGATAACCAGGTGCAGGCCAAATTCGACACCGGGCCGTTGCAGCACACGCTGTTGATGGGGCTCGATTACCAGAACACCCGCACCGACACCAAAACCGGTTATGGCAGTGGCCCGAACCTGGATATCTTCGACCCGGTCTACGGCGCGCCGGTCACCACGCCCGCGTTCATCACCGATGCCACCGCGCGCAGCGAGCAGACCGGCGTGTACCTGCAAGAGCAAATGAAGTGGGACCAATGGGTGCTGTTGCTGGGCGGCCGTTATGACTGGGCCAGCACCGACAGCACCACCAAAACCATCAGCTCCGGCGCCAAGAGCAAGTCGTCGCTGGACAGCAAGGCGTTCAGCGGGCGCGTCGGCCTGGTTTACTTGTTCGATAACGGCCTGGCGCCGTATGCCAGTTATGCGGAGTCGTTCAACCCGCAATCGGGCACCGGTTACGGCGGGTCGGTGTTCAAGCCCACTGAAGGCAAACAGTACGAAGTCGGCATCAAGTACCAGCCGCCGGGCAGCAACAGCTTTATCACAGCGGCAATTTTCGACCTGCGCCAATCCAACGTGCCGACCATGGACCCGGATCCGACGCACCTGTGTGGCAGTGGCCGCTGCCAGATCCAGGACGGCGAGCAACAGTCCCGTGGCTTTGAACTGGAAGGCAAGGCCAGCCTCAACGACAACCTGGACATTACTGCGGCTTATGCGTACCTGGACAACCGCGCGAGCAAATCCAACAGCACCGTTCGCTACGCGCCGGTCAGCGATATCGGCACCGGGCCGGCGGTTCCCGTTGAGGGCACCACCACCTACGGCGTGCCACGCCATACGGCCTCGGCGTGGGCCGACTACACCTTCCACGATGGTCGGCTCAAGGGCTTCGGCGTGGGTGCCGGCGCACGGTATGTGGGGTCGTCCTGGGGCGATACCGCCAACACCCTGAAAGTGCCGGGCTACACCTTGATGGATGCGGCGCTGCACTACGACATCCCGAATATCGCCAACCCCAACGACAACCTGCGCCTGGCTCTGAACGCCACCAACCTGGCGAACAAGGAATACGTGGCCTCGTGCTACTCCTATTCGTGGTGCTGGTATGGCTCGCAGCGCACCGTGCAGGCGAGCGCCACCTACCAGTGGTAATCTCTATGGTCATCAGTTTTTTTGTGGCGAGCGAGCTTGCTCGCGCTGGGCTGCGCAGCAGCCCCAAAACCTGACACTTGGGTACACCTGATGTACACGGCCGTCCTGTCGAGGGGCCGCTGTGCGCCCCAGCGCGAGCAAGCTCGCTCGCCACAGTCGCTCGCCACAGGGTTTTTGCCAACATCTACTAAGTAAATGTTTATCCAGGAAGGCAATTTAATGGCCCCTTTGTAACAAAATCCCCGCCAAAATCACTTTTATTTTCAGGTGGTTAGGTGGGGATGCAAATGCGCACTGTTGGAATGATGCTGATCGCCTGTTCCCTGGCTGGCGGCGCGGCTACCGTGCAGGCACGAGAGTTGCGCGAGGGCGACAAGTACATGTGCAGTTGGGGCGCCGGCACCGCCGCCAGGGCTCAGGAACTCAAGCTGTCGGGCGTGTCGCTGTATGCCGCGCGGCAGAAGATCCAGACCATCAAGTTCAGCAAGTCGTGGATGCGCATGATGGCCATGGGCATCACCGAGCAGACCTACGACAGCCGCTCACGGCTCAAGCCCGAGGTGATCCGCCAGAGTTTTTACCAGGATTGCCTGCGCTACAAAGTCGCGCGTAAATGATCCAGGGCTGTTTTGCACCGGTCAGTGCAAAATCTGCGTAAGCCTGTCCAACTTTGCCTTGGCGCTGCTGGCCATACTGGCGCCAGGTAAACCAAGAGGCACAGGCCATGACTGATTACGTATTCACCCCCGCGCCAACCCCATCCCTGGCCGTACAGGGCAGCGACGCACGCTTCCCGCTGCGTCGCGTGTTCTGCGTGGGCCGCAACTACAGTGAACACGCCCGCGAAATGGGGCATGACCCGGATCGCGAACCGCCATTTTTCTTCATGAAACCGGCGGATGCGGTAGTGCCGGCCGAAGGCGTGATCGCTTATCCACCACTGACCGCCGACCTGCATCATGAGGTGGAGTTGGTGGTGGCCATCGGCAAGGGTGGGGTGGATATCAGCCCAGAAGACGCGTTGTCTCACATATGGGGATATGGCGTCGGCATCGACTTGACCCGTCGCGACCTGCAGGCCGAGGCGAAAAAACTCGCACGCCCGTGGGATTGGGGCAAGTCGTTCGATGAGTCGGCGCCCAGCACCGCCTTGCAACCTGCGAGCGTCATCGGTCATCCGGCCAGCGGCAAGATCTGGCTCAAGGTCAATGATGAGCAGCGCCAGGTCGGCGACCTGGCCGACCTGATCTGGTCGGTGAGCGAAATCATCAGCTACGCCTCAAAATCCGTGGCGCTCAAGGCCGGTGACCTGATCTTTACCGGCACCCCGGCAGGCGTCGGCGCGTTGCAGCGTGGGGATTCGGTTACCGCTGGCATCGAGGGCATCGGCGAGTTGAGTTTCACCCTGAGCCAGGGTTGAGGCTAAAGTGGTGCCCAGGCCATTCGAGAGACTGTTATGCCAGGCACCCGCGTCACCACCTATGGCATGGAACAACGCAGCGACCGCCCCGACTTCTATATCCGCGACAAGCGCGGGCGGGCGGCGCTGACCAGCCCGCATCGGCATGAATACTTCCAGATCCAGATCAACCTGGGCGGCGACACCGTGCAACATATCGGCGGCGCGTTGCGTCCGTTCCCACACAAAGCCATGGCGTTTATCCTGCCCCATCGCCTGCATGTAATTCCGCACCCGCAAGACGGCGAGTTCATGCTGATCAACTTCAGCCAGGCGTTCTTCCTGCCGCAGTTGACCTGTGATCCGCTGGACCTGGAAGACATCCCCATCAGCCAGGCGCCGGAGCTGTCACCGTTTCGTTTTCAGGAGCACCTGGACTTCATCCTTGACGACGCGGACTTTGAGCAAGTGCACACCTGGCTCGGCCATATGCGCATGCTGGACGCCCAGCGCACCTTCGGCGCCCGTGAGCGCTTGAAAGGCTACTTGTTCCAACTGATCGGGTTGGTTTGTCAGCAGTACGCCGAACCCTTACAGGCGTTCGCCGCCAATAACGCCACCCGGCGCGGACGCAAAGACGCGTTGGCACGGGTGCACGGTTATATCCGCGAACATCTGCACGAGCCGAACCTTAATCTTACCGACGCGGCAGCCGCTGCCTTCCTGTCACCCAATTACCTCACCCATCTGCTGCGCAAAGAAACCGGCAAACCCTTCTCCCAATGGGTGCTTGACCGCCGCATGCAGTTGGCGCGCACCTTACTGCTCAACACTGCGCAGATGATCGGTGCAGTGGCCCGGCGTTGCGGGTTTACCGATGAGGCGTACTTCTCCCGCTGTTTTCGCAAGGCTCATGGTTTGGCGCCGGGGCAGTTTCGGCGTCAACAACAGGCAAAATCCTTGTAACCGAATGCCTCCTCTTACAAATCCACGACAATCTCTGTGTTTCTATTTACATACAATTGCATGCATCCACGGAGGAGGCATCTATGCAAACCCTTATTCGGCTGGCGACGCTGGCGGATATCGATACGTTGTTCACCATTCGCACCGCAGTGGTGCAGAACCACTTGAGCCGTGAGCAGATGGCGGGTCTGGGCATTACGCCACAGGTGCTGGCAGACAGCATCCGTGAAGCGCCGTGTGTATGGCTGGCAGAAGTGGAGGGCGAACCGGCTGCTTTTTCGATGGTCAACTTTGACAGCGGCGAGGTATTTGCGATGTTCGTACTGCCCGCCTATGAAGGCCGGGGTCTGGGCCGCCAACTGATGGCGGTGGCTGAAGCCGCGCTGTTTGAGCATCACCAGACGCTGTACCTGATCACCGACGGGCGCGATGAGGTCCGCGCCAACGGGTTTTATCAACGTTTGGGGTGGATGCAGGTGGGCCGGGTCGATGGCGACGATGTGCGCTATGAAAAGAGTAGGGCACCCTGAATCATGAACCCGGCAGAACCTCCGTCCAACAACGGCCTTCGCTATGCGGCGATCGGGGTTGTGTGCGCTGCGGTGCTGCTGGGCGTCTTGTTTATGCGCTTCAATGCTCAGGTCGATCTGGAACGGGAAGAGGCCGCCGAACGCCTGGCGCTGTGCCAACATATTGAAAGTGTGGCCCGTGCCACTTCGACGACCGCTCTTGAATCGCTTTTGGCCTGTAAGCAACTCAGAAAGCGTTACAGCGAGAGTGTCGCGCCGTTATAGGCAATAACCCCATTTGAATAATGGATATATAGCCACGAAGTGATAAGGGTTATATAGGCTTGTTGCACCAAAAAGTGGCACTTTATGGATTGGCTACCTTAAAAATTATGTGGTTATTGAATGACTTACGCGGCTTTTAATCCGACGAAAGGAATAAAATAATCTTGTTACAGGTTTTTACAATCGATACTATAGCCGGGCGTTCACCTCCCACGGTTTATGCATTTTTAAATCCCAAGTTTCCATCAGCTACTTGGGATTTTTTTTGCGCGCAATTTGACCTCGACGTCAAACTTCACTCTCGGCAAACTCTGCGCGCATGCGTCCATTGCGTTTGGCCTGGTACAACAGCTTGTCGACCGATTCGACGAACGCCAGCAGGTCGCTGTTGGGCGTCACGGTATGCGTGCCCACCCCCAGGCTCAGGCTCAGCAACTTGGAGACTGGCGAAACAGCATGTTCAATCTGCTGCTGGCAAATCAAGTGCAGGCAGCGTTGCGCCACTTGCCGGGCTGAGGCTGCGTCGGTTTCGGGCAGCAACCACACAAATTCCTCGCCGCCGATACGCGCAATAAAATCCCGCGGCCGGTTCGCCGCCTGGGACAAGGTGCGCGCCACCTGGCGCAAAGCTTCATCGCCCTTGATATGGCCGTAGTGGTCGTTGTACTGCTTGAAAAAGTCGATATCCAGAATGATCAACGACAACGGCAATTGGCTGCGCAGGGCGCTGGCCCATTCGCGTTCAAGCACGGTGTCGAACATGCGGCGGTTGGCGATGCCGGTAAGGCCGTCCTGGAAGGAGTATTCCTCTAATTGTTTTTGCAGGCGGATCAGGTGCTCTTCGGTCTTCTTGCGCTCGCTGATGTCGAACATGAAGCCAATCAAGGCCTCGACTTCGCCGTCCTTGCGCACCACATGCACCACATCGCGGATCCATACATAGTCGCCGTTGACCGTCAGTGCGCGGTAGTCGGCTTCGTGGTCCACGCCGGCACGCGATTGCGACACGCAAAAATTCACCACGTATTCACGATCGTCCGGGTGCATGCGCTCGACCCAGTCATCCACGCTCACCCAGCTTTGCGGGCTCCAGCCCAGCAGTGCTTCGATCTGCGGGCCGATGTAGCTGAAGGTCATGCTCTGCCAGTCAATGCGCCACGGGATGGCTTTGGTCGACTCCAGCAGGGTTTTGTACACGTCGCTGTCGGGCTGGCTCGGGGGAACGATGCTCATGGCGGGCGGCTCGGGGTGATGGCTAAAAGCCAAGAGCGTCTTTTGATACACAGCGTGAGTCAAGCGCTTGCCAAAGCGGCAGACGAGAGGTCGTGTGCTGGGTTTCTGGCGCCAGCGCACCAGCGTTTACAGGGCAAAATGCGGCGCAGGTATCACTTTTGAATTAATTGTTCAGTAGCAGGCAAAACCTTATCTATGCTGGTTGCATCACACCCACAGGGTAGAACCCAGGGACGGGGGACTCAGCATGATTGCGATCGACGAACTCAACAACATCATGGCCGCAGGCTTCCTGCCGCTGGCCTGTGATTGCAGCCTCAACAGCGACGGCTCGCTGCGCATCAGCGTGTTCGAACCGGCTTCGGGTCGCGTTGACCTGCTGCTGCCGCGGGTGTCGCCCCAAGGTTTGGACAGCATCCGTTCTATCTCAAACCTTTTGGCGAACTGCGCGCTGAGATAAAGGCCGGGCGCCGAGGTTTTGCGGCGGTAGGCTAGCTGTTCACGCTGCTGGTCGAGTTGTCGACGGCGCCGTAGTAGCGCCAGCAGCAATGCCGGTGTTCGGGCAGGATCACGCAGCCGCTCAGGCTGACAATCAACAGGGCGGCAACCAGCATAGAGAGTCGACGGGTCATGATATTTCCTCATTGTGTGTTCTGCGTTACGTGTTGAACGCAGCCACCGGCGCAAATCCGTCGCGATACTTTCAAACATTTCATCCAGCGTCTTCATCCCCTGAGCAATACTTCCAGCGTCGAGAAAAAACTTAGGTTTCTCGCGACGGATTTTTCGCTGCCCAGCGTTCAACCCATCAGATGCGAACATTTTCGTCCGCCGTATGAAGGAGTTGCCATGAACCCACTGGCCAAATTGCGCTACGCCTTGCTGGTCCCGCTGGCCTTCGCCGCGCTTGTCAGCACCCCGACCTTTGCCCAGACCGAAGTGATCATCCGCCAGGCCCCACCGGCCGAACGCGTCGAAGTGATCCCGGCTGAGCGCCCAGGCTTCGTCTGGGACCGTGGCCACTGGCAATGGGAACGCGGCGCGTATGCCTGGGTGCCGGGCCACTGGCAGGAAGTGGTGCGTAACGCGCGCTGGGAGCCTGGGCATTGGGAATCCCGTGGCCCTAACTGGTACTGGCGCGAAGGGCACTGGATCCGCTGAAACCTCTTAGCCCCCGGACCGAGTATTACCTGATTGAAAGACACTGATCCGGACGTTGAGCTACTGGCGCGTATCGGCAACAACGAACCTGCGGCCGTCAACGAAATGGTGACGCGCAAGCTGCCGCGCCTGCTTGCGCTTGCCGGTCGGCTGTTGGGGGATGCCGACGAAGCCAAGGACGTGGCCCAGGAAAGCTTCCTGCGCATCTGGCGCCAGGCGGCCAACTGGCGCCCCGGCGAAGCGCGTTTTGACACCTGGCTGCACCGCGTGGCGCTCAACCTGTGCCATGACCGCTTGCGCCGGCGCAAGGAACGCCCGTTGAACGAGGATGAAGCGTTGGAACTGGCGGACAGCGCACCGTCGCCGGATGAACAGTTGGAAACGGCGGACCGCAGTGCAAGGATGGCCGCCGCCCTGGCGGCCTTGCCCGAGCGCCAGCGCGAAGCCATTGTGTTGCAGTACTACCAGGAGCTGTCGAACATCGACGCCGCGGCCCTGATGAACATCAGCGTCGAGGCACTGGAGAGCCTGCTGTCGCGGGCCCGACGCCAGTTGCGCAGTCAACTTGCCGACACACCCGGGCTCGCCCGCCCAGGAAGGGGAAAACCATGACACCTGAACGCTTTGCGCACTTGGCTGATGCCTACGGAGCCAGCCTGCATCGCTGGCCCAGCGCCGAACGAGCCGCTGCCCAGGCGCTGCTCGACAGCGGCAACCCCCGCGCCCGCGAGGCGTTGCGCGAGGTCAGTTGGCTCGACGCCCAGCTGGACAGCCATCAGCTGGTTTTCAATGATCCAGCGCTTGCACGCCAGATCCGCGACGCTGCGCCGCGACGGCCGTCGTTCTGGGCACGTTATGCCAACTGGTTGTCGCCCGCAGGCTTGGTCGGCGTGGGTGTTGCCGGGATTGCCGCTGGCGTGCTTGTGGCATCACTGAGTGTGCCGTTGCCGATGTTGTCATCCGACGTGCTGCCCAGCGTCTTCGATCAGGGCGACGCCGATGTCGTCTTCACCGTCAACGCCGAGGAAACCGAGCAATGACCCCGACATCTCTTAAACCCTGGTTGGTCTTTTCGGTATTGCTCAATGTGTTTTTGATCGGCGGTGTGGGCGGTGGGCTCTATCACTGGATGGCCACCGCCAAGCCTGCCGAAGCGGTGGTTAACCAGCATGGGTTGCGCCAGGCGATGATCAAGTTGCCGATGGAGCGGCGCAAGGAATTGCGTCAGTTGTTGCGCCATAACCGTGCCGACAGCCAGCCTTTGATCATGGCCGGCCGGGAAGCACGCCTGGGGGTGATCAAGCAGCTCGAAGCGCCGACGCTGGATCGTGATGCGCTGGTGACTGAACTGGCCAAGGCCCGCGAGGCAGACGTCGCACTGCGGGCGTTGGTGGACTCGACGCTGGCTCAGTTCGCGAGTAATTTGCCCCAGGATGAGCGGCAGAAACTGGTCGAGGCGTTGTACCAGCGTGGGCAGGCTAAAAACCGCGATAAGTTGCCGCAGGTGGCGGGGAGTAGACCGCGTTCTTGAACGGTTGCCCACATCTAGCTGATGTAATGCGGTCCAAGTGTGGGAGCTGGCTTGCCTGCGATAGCGGTTTGTCGGTGTACATATCCATTTCTGCGGTAACGGCTTCTATTGGTTCCGCTTTTACAGCGGGTCACTTTTGGCAAACGCCCGGAAAGCCGGCCCAGCCAAAAGTAACCGAAAGGTCTGTGCCCCACCACTCGGTGCCTCGCTTAGGCTCGGCATGCCAGAACGAAGGCTTGAATCCGTGGGCCGCCGCGATGGGCCATCCTTGGCCCAGCGCGGCTAACCCGGCGTCCTGCCGGTTTACCCACGGATTCAAGCCTGCGTTCGGCCATCGTGGTTAACGGGGCGCCTCAGATCAAGATCAAGATCTACAGCACGGCGGCCTGAAAGCCGACCTGAGTGGTTGAAGCAAAAGCCAGATCAAGTGCAAGGCAAAAGCCTGTCTACCTGATGCAACGCGGTTTAAGTGTGGGAGCTGGCTTGCCTGCGATGCAGGCGCCTCGGTCTATCAGGCTTTAAGCGGCTGCATGCATTCCACCGCCTGATCCACCAGCGCCCTCGCCATATCCACCAGATGCAGCACCGAGATCACCAGCGCCTGCGAAGCTCCGTCCAACTGATTACCGGCCTCTTGCGCAGTAGCCGACGCGCAACGCAAAAGGCTGCTGGTATGCGCCAATGCACTCTCAAAGCTGGTTTCGGCCTCTACGGTAAACACCATCGGTTCGAGCGAGTCGGGCGACGGGGCAGGGGAGAGATAGTGATCCAGTGCGCGTTTGTATGCGGCGTATTTTTGCGCTTGGTCAGAAGAAGCGTCGAAGCGATTGAAAGGCGGATCGGGAATAATCTTATCCATCGTGAAGCACCTCTAGTCGGTTAGAGGCCGTCACCACCGCTGCTAAACGATTGAAAGGTGGCGGCCGAACGCAGGTTAGCAGAACCGGAGACTAGGACCCGGCGCACCCGAAGGTGCCCTGCGCACGGCCACCATAAAGCGTCGGGCCGAAAAAAAGCGCCCTGCAAAAGGTGGCGCTTTGCGCCTAGTCATCGGCGGGCTGCTAAACCCGGTCACTGAATTGGCAGTGACCGGCAAAGACTAGCTAGCTCAATGGGGAGGCGCAAGTAGATGAGATTTTCTCGGAAACGTCCTGCAAGGGAAAGGGAAACATCATGGCCATATCTTGTGTGTTATGGCCTCGTAGGGTGATTTTTTGAGGGGACGGCAGCCTAGAGAGGCATTTTCGGATCCGACGACCTTGTATAAGTAACGCTTCAGCACTTGCCCAATTCTTTACAGATAAGCCGTAAACCCATAGACGAAACGGTGGCGAAATAGTAGCTTTAGGCGCTGAAGGGCGCGCCAGGATAGTGCTCAGGGATATCCGAATGACCTTTAGATTCTAATGAATCAAGGTGATCTGACATAAAGTTGTAAGCTACTTGGTTTTTGTGAATTTTTAAATTGTTAAATCTCATAAGGTATTCTAAAGGGATGTAATGTGCTAGAGGACTTCAATGCATTAATGCAAACTTATCGCCTAGCAGATTATGCCAGTCTGCTTGGGTTGCTCGCTTCAATTGTTGGGTTTGGCATTACGATTAGAACCGTTTTGACGTCACGTGCTGCTTCTGCATTGGCTATGGCGGCTGTTGAGAATATGAGGGCTGATTTACGAAGAGGAGATACAGTAGCCGACTTCGCTACTGCTTTGGCGATTATGGAAGAGATAAAGCGCTTGCACCGCTCTCACAGTCTTGCATATCTGCCGGATCGCTATTCCCACTTACGAAAATTTCTGGTTTCTATTCGATCCTCAAATCCGTTGCTTACAGATATTGAACGGCAAGATATTCAAGGTGCGATAGCGCAATTCGTAATGCTGGAAAAATATATTGAAAAAGCTATTGATACTGGTGAGAAAATATTGCCCTCGAAGATGAATCGGCTAGTGTCGAAGCATGAAGATATAATTCAAGGGCTTTTAATCAGGGTCAAAGGGCAAATTGGGCTAGGAGAGTCGCTATGAGTTATCCCAAAATGGTTAAGTTAATATCTACTTTGGCTGCCAAAACGGAACAGGGAAGTATTGGTTGGGTAGAGACAGAGGTGGTTGATGTGTTTCAAATGGCTTTTCCGAATAACTTTGTTAGGTTGTCCTTTGAAGAGAAAGGCCCATTTGGGCAGCTGGAGTATCAGCTACAAATATTAAATAATGAAGGCAATGTTATTGAGGAAATCAATAATGCTCAGTTATCTGGTTTTATAGCTGACTCTTATGAGGTGATGGGGAAACTTTATAATAATGCACGTAGGCAGGCTATGGGTGTTGACACTGCGCTAGATGAAATTCTTGCCTTTATAGAACCTAACCCATTTCTTTGATATTAAATGTCTGGTTCGACGTTAGCTTCAGGGGGCAGTTGTTACCTCGGCAAAAATCCCCACCACCACCTTCCTCAACCACACATGCCGCGGATCCTTCTGATTCCGCGCATGCCAATGGTGCTTCAAGCTATACGCCGGTATCCCCACCGGCGGTTCAATCATCCTGACTGCCGCGTGTTTCTCATAAATATGCGCCACCGACCGTGGCAGCACCGCAATCAGGTCCGAGCGTTCGATAATCGCCGGCATGCTCATGTAGTGCGAGATCTGCAGCACGATGTTGCGTTCGATCCCTTGCTCGGCCAGAAAGCTTTCATACATCTCCTGGCTCCGGCTGCCATCGCGCACTTGCACGTGTTCCAGAGTGCAGAATTCTTCCAGGCTCAGCTGTGGCCCGGTGACGCGGTGGTGGCGGCCGATCAGGCAGACAAGGTCGTGGGAGAACAGGCGTTGCTGGTAGATGTTCGGCGCGTCGAGGTCGGGGAAGTAGCCGAGGGCGCAATCGACATGGCCTTCGCGCAGGCCGTCGAGGAGGTCTTTGGGGCTCAGGCTCACGCAGTGGATCCTGGCGTGGGGCGCGGCGCTGCGCAGGCGGTCGAAGAGGGCGGGCAGGAAGACCATTTCGCCGATTTCGCTGGTGCAGAAGGTGAAGGTTTCGCGGGTGTGCGCCGGGTCGAAGGTGGGGTTTGGAAGGATTTCCTGGTCGATGGTAGCGATCACTTCACGGGTGCGTTCGACGATGCTGCGCGCCCGTGGCGTAGGTTCCATGGTGGTGCCGTTGCGCACGAACAGCGGGTCGCCGAGGGAGTGGCGCAGGCGCGCCAGCGCAGCGCTGGCGGCCGGTTGGCTGATACCTAAACGTTTGGCTGCAGCAGTCACGTTGCGGCAGTCGTGGATGGCCAGCAGGACGCGTAGCAGGTTCAGATCGGTGCGCATGATGCTAACCAAAGCCGGTGGAAGCGATCAGGCTAACACGCCGATCAGCACTTGCTGCTCGCGTTGCGCACTGTTGACGTTAACCGTGGGCGCAACGCTCACTCCATTGCCTTCAAACACAATGATCGACGCCCACGGTCAGGCGGTGAGTCGCGTGGCTGTCGGTCAACTCAAAGGTCAGCACATCGGCGCTGAAATCGAACGACAACTGCCGCACGCCCAGCCCATTCTCAGCCATTAAAAACACCCGCTTCGAATCGGCCTGATTGGCATGGGTGTGCTGCCGCTGGTCTTTGCCGAGGGCGCCTCGGTGCAAGAACTCGCGCTGGATGGGCGTGAGCGCCTGACATTCCTGGGGCTTGGGCAACTGACGGTGGATGACAACCCGATCACCCTGCGCATTGAGCGCGCCGACGGCAGTATTGCTATGAGCCTGTTGGCCTTGCGCCTCGACTCGCAGCAAGAGCTTGGGTACCTTGAGCACGGCGGCGTATTGCCGTTTGTGATCCGAAAGACTGTGCAACGGAGCCGTCAAGGAGCGCTCGATGATTGACCCGCAAGTACTGCAACAGTTGGCCCCGGATGGCGTGCTGCGCGCCGCTATCAACCTTGGCAACCCGGTGCTGGCGCAACGCGGCGCCGATGGCGAGCCGCAAGGCGTGTCGGTGGCACTCGCACGCGCGCTGGCCGAAGAGCTGGGCGCCCGCCTTGAGCTGATCACCTTCGAGGCCGCCGGCAAGGTCTTTGCCGCCTTGGCCGAGGACGTGTGGCGCGTGGCGTTCCTGGCGATCGAGCCGGTGCGTGAGCAGCAAATCGCCTTCAGTGCACCGTATGTGGCGATCAAGGGCACGTACCTGGTGGCGGCTGATTCGGCGCTGACCCGGGTGGCGCAACTGGACGCGCCGGGCAAGCGCATCGCGGTGGGCCAGGGCGCGGCCTACGACCTGTACCTGAGCCGAACCGTGCAGCATGCCGAACTGGTGCGCGCGCCCACTTCTGCGGCGGCGGTGGACTGGTTTATCGAGCAGGGCCTGGATGCGGCGGCGGGGGTGAGGGATTTTCTGCAAACCCGCGTGTTTGCGCACTCGCGTCTGCTTGACGATGACTTCATGACCATACACCAGGCCATGGCCGTTCCAGTGGCGCACACAGCCGCTGCCGCGTTCGTCAAATCCTTTGTCGAACGGCAGAAAGCCAAGGGTGGGGTCAAGCGTGGGTTGCTGGACAGCGGGCAGAGCGCGGACTTACAGGCGTCGTAGGAACGATTTGACGATGTGGCGGGTGGCGTCGGTGGTGTCCAGTTCGTCCATTGCGTCGTAGGCGTGCCAGCGGCAGTCGATGATCTCGTTGCAAGGGCGCGCCTCGCTGATGTTCACCACCGAGGCCTCGAACACGTGGTGCACGGTGTCGCGGGCCTTCAGCTCCTGCAAGTACAGCAAGCCATCCACATTCAAGCCGGTTTCTTCTTCCAGCTCGCGTGCGGCGGCGCCGACCGGGCGCTCGTCACGCTCGACCTTGCCGCCCGGCAATGCCCATTTGGAGCGGGCCTTGCGCACGAAGAGGATATGCCCCTCGTGTTCACAAATAACGGTTGCACGTATTTTCAATGTCTACACCTGCCTGGCTCAGTGACTGTCATTAAAGTGTAATGCAATTGTCATGCTGATCGAGGGTGGCATGCACGGGCGGTCATGTGGATACTGCCCCCTTGATGAAAACGGACGAGGACAACTGATGAATACCGTACGTTGGGGCATGATTGGCTGTGGCAGCGTCACTGAACTCAAGAGTGGACCCGCCTTCTACAAAGCGCCAGGTTCGGCGCTGGTGGCCGTGATGGGGCGCCGTGAAGAAGCGGTGCGCGATTATGCGGCACGCCACGGCATCGCGCGTTTTTATACCGACGCCCAGGCCTTGATCGACGACCCTGAAGTGGACGCGGTGTACATTGCCACACCGCCCGACAGCCACCTCGAATATGCCCTGATGGTGGCGGCGGCCGGTAAGCATTGCTGCGTCGAAAAGCCCATGTCGCTGAATGCCGAGCAGAGCGCCTTGATGCAGCGCACCTTCGAGCGTGCCGGGCTGCACTTGTTTGTTTCCTACTATCGCCGTTCGCTGCCGCGTTTCCAGCAAGTACGCGATTGGCTGCAGCAAGGGCGTATCGGCGAGTTGCGCCACGTGACCTGGAGCCTGTGCAAGCCACCGGCCGCCGCCGATGCCAGCGCTGCCAACTGGCGCACCGACCCGACCATTGCCGGTGGCGGCTACTTTGCCGACCTGGCCAGCCATGGGTTCGATTTGTTCCAGTACCTGGCCGGCGATATTGTCGAGGTCACCGGGTTTACCGCGCGACAGGCCGGCCATTACGCGGCGGAAGATGCGGTAACTGCGTGCTGGACCTTCGCGAACGGCGCGCTGGGCATGGGTTGCTGGAACTTTGTCGCCGACCGGCGCGAAGATCGCGTGGAGCTGATCGGCAGCCGTGGCCGCATCACCTTTGCCGTATTCGAAGACCAGCCGTTACGCCTGGAAGGTGAGTTGAATGAGGTGCTGGAAATACCTTGCCATGCACATATCCAGTGGCATCACGTGCTGGCCATGAATGCGCATATTCGTGGCGAGTCCGAGCACCCATCACTGGCGATCGAGGCGCTGAAGACTGATCGGATCCTCGATAAGGTGTTACTCCGTAACCCCAATTTGCCGGGTTAATCGGGATATACCTGGTTTTTCTCTAGGAATTAGGCAAATGAAATATTGGATACTGTTGTGGCTGTTAGTGGCCACCAATGTGCTGGCGGCCCCGCGTAGTCAGGGGACGCCTGGGGATTTTGATTTTTATGTGCTGTCGTTGTCATGGTCGCCGACGTTTTGCCTGACGCACCCTGGCAACGAGCAATGCACGGGTAAAGGTTATGGCTTTGTGCTGCACGGGCTTTGGCCGCAATACGCCAAAGGCGGCTGGCCAGCATCGTGCGATACGCAATCTCGGCTGTCGGCGGCGGACCTTGCCAAGGGCGCGCTGATCTATCCGACGCAGGCGTTGCTCAAGCACGAGTGGGCCAAACACGGCACCTGCAGTGGGCTGGACGCTTCGAGCTATCTGGAGGCGAGCGATACGGCGCTGGCGGCCGTGCAGATTCCGCAGCAGTTGCAGCCGTTCAACGTGCCCAATTACATGCAGGCACGCGAGATCGAAAGTTTGTTCCGCCAGAGCAACCCGGCCATGGGCAACCATGGCATGGCGGTCATTTGCAAGGGCAAGGTGCTGTCCGAAGTGCGCGTATGCCTGAGTAAAGAGCTGCGTTTTGCCGGCTGCCCCCGCAGTGTTAAAACCCAATGCAAAGATGGTGATATCCGCATTCCGGTGCAACGTTGATCAAGGGGTGGCTGGGTGCAAGGCGGTGGCCGCAGGCGTCGGCGCATTCCGGCCATCTTTCGCTTGCCATTGAGGCGCCTAAGACCGATTGGAGCCTGGATAAGGTGTTATAAAACTACCCCAATTTGCCAGGTTAATCGGGATATACCTGTTTCTTTTTAAGGAATGGGAAAATGAAATATTGGATGCTGTTGTGGCTGTTGCTGACCACCCATGTGTTGGCGGATTCGAGTAGTCAAGGAAAGCCTGGAGAGTTTGATTTTTATGTGTTGTCGTTGTCATGGTCGCCGACCTACTGCCTGATAAGCCCGGGCAAAAAGAAATGCACGGAAGGCTACGGTTTCTTGCTGCATGGATTTTGGCCGCAGTACACCAAAGGTGGTGGGCCGCAATCGTGTGATGCGCAATCGCGCCTGTCGCCGGCTGAGTTGGCTAAAGGTGTGTTGGTCTTCTCCTCGCAAGCCTTGCTCGAGCACGTGTGGGCCAAACACGGCACGTGCAGTGGGCTCGGTGCCTTGGGTTATCTGGATGCGACCGATACGGCACTGGCGTCGGTAAAAATTCCGCAGCTATTTGAGCCGTTCAATGTGCCCAACCACCTGCATGCACAAGAGATCGAGAGCCTGTTCCGCCAGAGCAATCCGGCCATGGGCAACCATGGCATGGCGGTTATTTGCAAAGGCAGGGTGCTGTCCGAAGTGCGCGTGTGCATGAGCAAGGAGCAACGTTTTACCCGTTGCCCCAGGAGCATGAAGACAACGTGCAAAGGCGGCGATATCCGTATTCCGGTTCAGCGTTGATCAACTGTCCGGGTGCAACGCGATGGCGCCAGCCGCCGTTGCACTCGACGCGCCGGCGCGATCCGCCAGGTAACGCGCCGGCGGCTGGCCCACGGCTTTACGGAACATGGTGATAAAGCCGCTGGCATTCTCGTAACCCAGGTCCAGCGCCACCCGTTGCACGCTTTCACCCTTGGCCAGGCGTTGCAGTGACAAAATCACATGCAACTGCCGGCGCCAACGGCCGAAACTCAACCCCAACTCTTCCAACAGCAGGCGCGTCATGCTGCGTTCGCTCATGCCGATGCGTTGTGCCCACTGCTCGAGCGTGGACTTGTCGCTGGGGTCAGCCAGCAAGCTGTCAGCCAGGCGCCGCAGCCGCAGGTCCTGGGGCATGGGCAGGTGCAGGTCCTCAATGGGGGCCTGGGCCAGTTCGTCGAGCAATGTGCTGATCAGGCGGCCCTGTGCGCCGTTTTCTTCGTACAAATGGGGAAACGTTACCGCTTTGCTGATCAGCTCATGCAACAGGCCGGACACCGCCAAGGTGCAGCCTTGGGTGGGCAAGGCGCCGGCGGCGTCCGGGTCGATCAGCAGGCAATACACCTCCGCTTCCCCGGCGCCGCGCGCGGCATGGGCCAGGCCACCGGGAATCCAGAGTGCGCACTGGGGCGGCACGATCCAGATGCCGGTCTCGATCTGGCAATGAATCACCCCGCGCAGCGTGTACATCAACTGGCCTTTGCGATGGGCGTGCGGCGTGTGCTCCCAACGCTCGGACGTGCTGGTGGCGCCCACGGCCACCACTGCGCGCGGGATCAGGTCGGCGTCCCTGGACCGGGAAAGGTCACGTTCTTCAAGGCGGTGGCGTTGCATATCGGATTCGCTCATTGGCCGAATTGCGAAACATTCTGGCTATTCTGTGCAATGGCGTCCAGCGTGCTGAGCGTTATGATGAGATTCACTCTCATTAATGAGCTTTGCCATGCGACTCGACAGTACAAACTTCCCCGTGGTGAAAATCGTGTTTGACGCCCCGAACGAAGGCGGTCCCGAGGACGCTTTTGTTGTGTTCGAAAACCTGCTCGCTCGCCAGCAAGCGTTTGTGCTGCTGCACGAAAAAGCTGTCGACGAAAACAACCACGAACACTCCCACGAAGAGCGCAAACACGCCTCGATCTGGATGAAGAAAAACAAACCGGCGCTGCGCACCTACGTCAAAGGCATGATCCAGGTGGAACCCAGCGCCGCGCAACGCCTGGCCCTCAAGCCGTTTGCGGTGATGTTTGGCAAGGCTTGGGGCTACCCGCTGCTGGTGGTGGAGTCCAGGGACCGCGCCTGGGCGCTGGCGCGGGATGTGCTCGATGAGCAGGTGTCGGATGTGGCGCATTTTTGAAGTGCACGGGGTGAAAAAAGTGGGAGCGGGCTTGCTCGCGAAAGCGGTGTAGCAGTCAATAAATCATCGGTTGACCCACCGCATTCGCGAGCAAGCCCGCTCCCACATTGGTTGAGTGGTGTTCTTGCGGGCACATTGAAGTATCCTCCGCGCCCCGCTTACCACTGATTCAAAAAGAATGACCGGACAAGACATGCAGGCACTGCTGGATTCGATCCTGGGCGAAGTCCGCCCACTGATCGGCCAGGGCAAAGTGGCCGACTACATCCCCGCGCTGGCCGATGTACCCGCCAACCAACTTGGCATCGCCGTGTACGGCAACGACGGCTCGGCCTATTGCGCAGGCGACGCCGACACGCTGTTCTCGGTACAGAGCATCTCCAAGGTGTTCAGCCTGGTGCAGGCCATCGACCATGGCGGCGAAACCATCTGGGAGCGTTTGGGCCACGAGCCTTCCGGGCAACCGTTCAACTCCATGGTGCAGCTGGAGTTCGAACGCGGGCGCCCGCGCAACCCCTTCATCAACGCCGGCGCCCTGGTGATCTGCGACATCAACCAGTCGCGCTTTGCCGTGCCGATTCTGTCGATGCGCGACTTTGTGCGGCGCCTGTCGGGTAACCCGCAAATCCTGGTCAACAGCGTCGTCGCCGACTCCGAGGCCCAGCACGGCGCGCGCAACGCAGCCATGGCCTACTTGATGAAGTCCTTCGGCAACTTCCACAACGACGTCGACGCGGTGCTGCACAGCTACTTCAACTACTGCGCGCTGCAAATGAGCTGCCTGGATCTGGCCAGGGCCTTCAGCTTCCTGGCCAACGAGGGCGTGAGTGCCCACAGCGGCGAGCAGATCTTGACCGCACGCCAGACCAGGCAGGTCAACTCGATCATGGCCACCAGTGGGCTGTATGACGAGGCAGGCAACTTTGCCTACCGCGTGGGTTTGCCGGGTAAAAGTGGCGTCGGTGGCGGGATCGTCGCGGTGGTGCCGGGGCAATTTACCGTGTGCGTGTGGTCGCCGGAGCTGAATGCGGCGGGGAACTCGTTGGCGGGGATGAAGGCGTTGGAGTTGCTGAGCGAGCGGATTGGGTGGTCGGTGTTTTGAAAGCGTCGACCTTGAAGGCAAGTGACGCTAACACTGGCTGAGAGGACAGGGGATATATATTGAGGTAAAGTTGAGCCAGCGATCGACGCCCGGGGTGATCTATGCTAATCGTCATTGATCCTCCCTTGTCCTAAGCCGGAGACCAGCATGTCGCGTAAAAAAGTTAAGCCGCAGATCACCGAAGCACAGGTGCTTGCCCAAGAATCGAGTATTCCTTCTATCGCCGCCAAGGCATTTCGGGACGCTTACGAGGTTGCCATTTCCAAAGGTGAGTCTGTCCTCGTGGTGCGTGCAGGCCAACTCATGAAAGTGTCAAACACGGAGGCTCTGGTTATTCGACCGGTCGAAGCCTACGGGACCCTCAAGGCCGGCACGCGCTTGAAAACCAGAAAGTCTCTGTTGGATCGCCGATCCGCCCAGGCGCAGATCCAGGCTTGAGTACAACGCCCCGAGTCCGGATGTTCGCCGGACCTAACGGGAGTGGGAAAAGTACGTTCAACTCGAAGGTTCCGGCGCACTTGCTGGTTAACTACATCAACCCTGACGCGATTGAGTTAAGCATCCGCGAAACGGGAGTGTTTGAGTTTGCTGCTTTTGGTCTTGAGCGATATGCCAGGCTAGTGCTTCCATTCTTGCGTAGTCATACGCTACTTTTAAAATTCCCCGACTCTCTTGCCAAACTGGATAGCCTGGTTGTGGGCGGCGAACAGATCAGCTTTCCTTTCCGGCAAGTTGATTCCTATATTGCGTCTGCTTTATCTGACTTTATTCGCGTGTCACTGATTGAAGAACGCGTGAGTTTTACCTTTGAAACGGTTATGTCGGATACCAGCAAAATTGAGCTGTTACGGCGCGCAAAGGCTGCCGGTTATCGCGTCTATGTTTATTACGTCGCTACGGCAGACGCAGATATCAACGTTGCTCGGGTTGCTTATAGAACTTCCATTGGCGGGCATGATGTCCCAGCCGACAAAATTCGATCCCGGTATAACCGCTCATTGGAGAACCTATCCGAGGCAATATTGTTATCCAACAGAGCCTACATTTTTGACAATTCGCAGGACGGTGAGCCCAGCTTTGCTCAACTTGCTGAGATTACAGAGGGCGAGGATATTGATATCGTCTCTGATACCCAGCCAGCGTGGTTTCAGCAATACGTCATTGACAAGCTGACGTAGCAAAGAGGGCGTGGGCATTGGGATTGACCATGCCTCGGTTTAAGTCTTACGCGGTTATTGATCGTTCCCACGCAGGGCGTGGGAACGATCTTTATGCAACCCAAAGTGATCACATAAAGCGGCGAAACGTTATGCTCGGAGATAGTTGAGGTAGTCTGCTACATCTATTGATAACTCCTCCATACAACAAAGGAGTCATGTTTAATATGCTTTGTGTCTCGCAGACGAAAATACACTCGGCTTCTCTGTTTTATCAAACGCTTAGCGAGCATCTTTTCGCGTTAAAATATAGTTAACTATTTCGCTTGTCGTGCGAAAAGTATCCGCATACTTGTCCGGGATCTCAATAGAAAACTCAGTTTTTTAGGTTGTCAAGATTTAGTTTTGGTGTGATGGAGTAAATACCTTTTTGAAATATTAAATCTGGTCTTATGTTGATGATGTCTAAAAAACTGTAATTAATAACAGTTGTAAATCTTAAGGTATCAATGTTCTTAAATAAGTGGCGGCGATAGATGACGTCATCACTGATTGAGGTTCGACAAGAGCTTTATCGGTGGAAAAAGTACGTGACGCAGAGCGTCCGGGGCGGCATTCCCACGCAGAGCGTGGGAACGATCTTCAGGCTGCTGGGTGTGCCACGTTCAGGGCTTTGTCCACCAGCAGCTGCACCCCTTCGAGCATGCGGCAGATGCCCAGCGCGACATTGCGTTGGGAGCCTTCTATTTCAAACGCCAGGTGGTTGGCGATATCGCTGATGGACGCCAGATCCTGGGAGGCGTTAACCAGCAGGGTTTCGGTGCCCAGGTCGGCGCGCACGGTGAAGATGCCTTCACTGGGCTCGGGAATGGGTTTGCCGGGGTTGAGGTAGTGGTTGATCGCACGGTAGGCCACTTCGTGCAGGGTGCTGGTGTCGTAGTCTTGCTGGCCTGGGGGATTTGGGCTGTCTTTGATCATCGTGAAGGTCCTAAGATTGAGTGAAGCTGCCAACATTCGCGGTCAAGCGAAGAGGGTGGCAGCTGTACACGGGTTGACCGACCGGCAATCAAAGGAAATCCGGCATACCCGAAGGTATCCCGCGTACAGCCACCGCAACACGATACCTCAGGCGTGAAAAAAACACCTGAAATAGGTTAGAGCCAAGCTGTACTTTAATTAATCGGACGGTCAAATCCGGCCGCTGAGTTGGCAGCGACGAAGCAGAGAGTAGTCAGCGCACGTCCGACCGACAACCTGAAACCCTTGTGGGAAATATCTGAACGGATGCGATCTCCTGTGGGAGCTGGCTTGCCTGCGAAAGCGATCTTCCAGTGCCGGATGTATTGACTGAATCACTGCCATCGCAGGCAAGCCAGCTCTCACATTGCCTACCTGCGACGTTACATTCAGCTGATGTTGAGGCGGTCCAACAAGCTGTACCACGCCACACCCGCACCAATATAGAACCGTTGCAGCCCATGCATCGGCAAGCGCTGCAATGGCGTCACCGGGTAGGCAAATTCCGCCTTGCTGTCACACAAGCGTGCTGCCAATTGCTGGCCCAGGCTGGTACACAACGCAATCCCGCGCCCATTACAACCCAGGGCCAGCGTCAGCCCCGGCGCAGGTTGGTGAACATGCGGCATAAAATCCCGTGTGATCGCGATGCGCCCGGCCCAGCGGTACTCGAATTCCAGTGGCCCCAGTTGCGGAAACAGCAATGCCAGGGAGCGTTCAAGGTGCGCAAAGTCGGCAGGCGATGTGGGGTCGTTAAACAGCCCGCGCCCGCCCATCAATAAACGGCCATGGCTGTCCTTGCGAAAATACAACAGCAACCTTTGCGCGGTCGACACGGTTTCCTGGCCCGGCAAAATGCTCTCGGCCGTGCTGCCGCTTAACGGCTTGGTGGCGACGATAAAACTGTTGGCCGCCAGGATGCTCTGCGCCATGCCCGGCCACAGGTTACCGCTGTAGCCATTGGTAGCGAGCACCACTTGATCGGCTGACACCTGCGCACCGTTGGCGGTCTGTAATTGCCAACCGGACCCCTGGCGTTGCAGGCCGACCACAGCGCTGTGGCCGTGAATGCGTGCACCCGCTGCCAACGCCGCCCCCACCAACCCGCGCGCATACGCCAGTGGCTGAATCGCCCCGGCGCGGCCATCCAGCCAGCCACCGGCAAACGACTCACTGCCCATGCGTGAAGCCACCTGCGCCGCATCCAGACGCTGCACTGGCACGCCACGCCGCGCCCATTGCTCGGCCCGCGCATGCAGCCCGGCCACGCCTTTTTGTGTGTACGACACCTGCATCCAGCCTTTGCGCACCGGCGCGCAGTCGATGTTATGGCGTTCGATCAGCTTGAATACCAAATCCGCAGAACTCGAGACGGTCGTAATCAACGGCTCAGCGCGCTCAGGCCCGTACATCTGCACCAGATGCTCAGGGTCGAATTTGAGTGTGGGGTTGACCTGCCCACCATTACGCCCCGACGCGCCCCAGCCCGGCTCATTGGCCTCCAGCACGCACACACTCACGCCGCGCTCGGCCAGATGCAGCGCGGTCGACAGCCCGGTGTAACCTGCGCCAACAATCGCCACATCGACTTTCACCGACGCCCCCAGCGTGGGTGTCGGCACCACGCACGGCGCGGTCGCTGACCACAACGACCTCATGACAGGCTCCGCGTATTACCGGTGGGGTGCAGCACGCGGCGCAGGAAGTCCTGGGTGCGTGGGTGCTGCGGGTTGCCCAGCACCTGCTCCGCCGCGCCGCTTTCGACGATGTAACCGCCATGCAAAAAGCACACGCGGTCGGCCACTTCACGGGCAAAGCCCATTTCGTGGGTGACCACGATCATGGTCATGCCTTCGTCGGCCAGGGTGCGCATTACCGCCAGCACGTCGCCGACCAGTTCCGGGTCCAGTGCCGAGGTGGGTTCGTCGAACAGCATGGCGTCAGGCTTCATCGCCAGAGCGCGGGCGATGGCCACGCGTTGTTGTTGGCCGCCGGAAAGTTGTTCCGGGTAGGCGTCGGCCTTGGCACTCAAGCCGACTTTTTCCAGCAGCACCAGGGCTTCTTCGCGGGCTTGTTTCAAGGGTTCGCCTTTGACGTACACCGGCCCTTCCATCACGTTTTCCAACACGGTGCGGTGCGGGAACAAGTTGAAGCGCTGGAACACCATGCCCATACGGCTGCGCAGCGAATGCACGCTTTTGCTGGCGCGCTGCACGGTCTCACCGAACACCGTGATGACCCCGCCGTCGTAGGCTTCCAGCGCATTGATGCAGCGCAGCAAGGTGGATTTGCCCGAGCCCGACGGACCGATCAGGCACACCACTTCGCCCTTGGCCACGTCGAGGTCGACGCCGTGCAGCACGCGGTGGCTGCCGTAATGTTTTTGCAGTTGGCGAATCTCGATCATGCTTTTTTCCTCCGGCCCAGGTGCTGTTCCATGCGGCGCAGGCCATACACCAGCGGCAGGCTCATCAGCAGGTAGAGCAGGGCGACCAGGGTGTAGACGGTCATGTTCTGGAACGTGGACGAGGCAATCAATTGGCCCTGGCGGGTCATCTCGGCGACGGTGATGGTCGACACCAGGGACGAGTCCTTGAGCATCATCACCAAGGTGTTGCCATAGGGCGGCAGCGCGATGCGAAACGCTTGCGGCAGGATCACCCGGCGCATCATCAGCACCGAACGCATGCCCAGCGCTTCGGCGGCTTCACGCTGGCCCTGTTCGACGGCAATGATGCCGGTGCGAAAGTTCTCCGCCTGGTATGCCGAGTAGGCGATGCCCATGCCGATCACACCCGCGTAGAACGCGGTGAGGTGCACGCCCATGTCCGGCAGCACAAAGTAGATGTAGAACAGTTGCACGATGATAGGCAGGCCGCGAATCACATTGATGACGGTGCTCGCCGCCCACGACAACGCGCGGATCGGCGACAACTTGAACAGCGCCAGCACCAGGCCGATGGCACTGCTGAGCAGGAACGACAGTACGGTGATCTGAATGGTCACCCAGGCGCCTTGCAGCAGAATCGGCAAGAAGTCCTGGGCGTTTTGCAGGAATTCAGCCGGGTTCATGGGTGCACCTGGGTATCAAGTCCCCACTTCTTGAGGATGTTGTCCAGGGTGCCGTCGGCCTTGATGCTGGCGATGGCGCTGTTCAAGCGCTCGAGGGTTGCGGCGTCGTCCTTGCGCACTACCAGGCACACTTCGCCGACATTGGTGGGCGTGTAGTCGCTGGCCAGTTTCACGCCTTTAAACAGCTTCTGACGGATCTGGTAGGCCACCACCGGCTGATCACCGACGGCAGCTTTGATCCGGCCCAGGGACAGGTCTCGGACCATCTCACCGATAGAATCGTAGGTGCGGATTTCCTTGAAAATGCCCAGTTTGTTCAATTGGTCGTAGAAGACAGTGCCGGCTTGTACGCCGACCACCTGATCTTTCAATGGCGTGAGGTCTGGGTAGGCGGCGTTGTCATCGGCGCTGATGATCAGGCCTTCACCGTAGGCGTAAACCGGGGCGCTGAAGTCGACCACCTTGGTGCGCTCTGCGGTCTTGAGCATGCCGGCGGCGATGAAGTCCAGCTTGCCGGAGGTGAGTGAGGGGATCAGCGCAGCGAAGTTGGTCTGTTCGATCAGGCTGGTAAACCCGCCGGCTTTGCCCACTGCCTCAGCCACATCGACCATCACGCCCTGGATGCTGTTGCTCTTGATATCGAGGAAGGTAAACGGCGAGCCACTGGCCGTTGCACCGACTTTGTACGAGGACGCACTTTCTGCGTGCACGGCGGTAACGGCGAGCGTGGCGCATATACCGAAGGCGAGGCGGCGAAACAGGGGCGAAAGACTGTTCATCGGGTTACTCCAAAAGGAAAACGGATCGTCAGTACCGCAAGCGGTTACGGATGAAACCGCAAGCTCTGTGCCATTTCGATTCATAAAAATCGTATATCACTATCTAAATTCGAAAAATTGAACCAATCGTATCGATATGCGATTTTTAATGGTCTATTTTTGTGATTTGAGGTAAAAATATCGCCACGCCCGACCGAACAGACTCCTGAGCCCGCCATGTCCGAAGAACGCAACAGTTTGCACAACCAATCCTTGGAAAAGGGCCTGTCGGTGCTCAAGGCATTCAGCGCCCAACGCCGCAGCATGAGCCTTGCAGAGGTGGCCGAGGCCGCCGGCATGACCAAAAGTTCGGCCCAGCGCATGGTGTTTACCCTCGAAAGCCTGGGTTACCTTCGGAAACACTCGCGCACACGGCATTACCAACTCACACCCCGCGTGCTGGAGTTGGGGTTCAGTTATCTGGATGCGCATTCGCTGATCGAAGTGGCGAACCCGTTTCTCTCGGAGTTGACGCGCTTGACCGGCGAAACTTCATGCCTGACCGAGCCGGCGGGCCTGGACATGACCTACATCGCACGCTTTGTCAGTTCGGGTTTTGTGCCGGTGCACATGCCGATTGGCTCACGGGTGCCGATGTACTGCACGGCGTCGGGGCGCGCGTATTTGAGTGCCTTGCCGGTGGATGAAGCGCTGGTGTTGATCGACAACAGCCAGCGCATTGCGCACACCAGCCAAACGTTGACTGAGGTCGACAGGATTCTGGAATCGTTGCAGCAGGTGCGCGAGCAGGGCTACGCGGTGAATGGCCAGGAGCTGTTCCTGGGCGACATGACCATCGGTGCACCGGTGCTCGGTGCCAATGGCCGGCCGGTGGCGGCGGTGCATGTGGTGGCGCCGACCAGTCGGTGGAGCCGGGCGGATGCGGAGAAGCAGCTAGCGCCGGCGCTTTTGCAGTGTTCAAGGGCGTTGAGTAATTCGGCGCGAAATCTTGAATAGCCCCATTCTCAAGAACACAGCCAATCCAATGTGGGAGCGGGCTTGCTCGCGAATGCGGTGTGTCAGTCATACATGTATTGGCTGATCCACCGCATTCGCGAG